>JAGDWK010000065.1:7959-16711 GCA_023256015.1 Thermogladius sp. | reverse complement strand
CGCTGAGCTTCTCGTCAGGGCAGCAGGTCGAGATCAAGCTACACACTGCGAGCGGAAAGACCTACCCTGTCCAAGTCGTCCTACCTTAACAGTAGGTTCTGGACCCCCGATACGTTTTTACAGATTTTTAATAACTCCTCGAGACATACTCCTATGGGGTGCTTGTTGACCGACGACCGATGCCTGATGATAGCCAGGTTCCAGCCGTTCCACTACGGTCACTTGAACGCGCTAAAGTTCTGCTACGAGAGGTTTGGCGAGGTCGTGGTCGTGGTTGGGATGGCCAGCCAGAGCCACACGCCGGAGAACCCCTTCACAGCGGGCGAGAGGATCCTGATGATCAGGGAGAGCCTGAAGTGGAGTGGTCTACCGCTAGACAAGTTAATTACAGTAACGCTCCCGACACTAGAGGTCAGCAGGGTTGCCGTGCACTACGTCAAGCTCTACAGCCCCCCGTTCAAGCACGTCGTGACGCTGAATCCCGTCATACAGAGGGTGTTCATGGAGGAGGGGTATACTGTGGTGGAGCCTCCCAGGCTGGCGAGGGAGAACTACAGGGGTAGTATCATAAGGAGGCTCATAGCCGAGGGGAGGAGTGAGTGGGAGCAGCTGGTCCCGCCGCCCGTTGTCGACATTATTAAGAGCGTTGACGGTGTAGAGAGGATCAAGATGCTCTACAGAGAGAAGCTGCCAGGCTACTACGCGACCGTGTAAGGGGTAGTACATGAGGTTCGTCTGCACCCTCTGCGGCGACTGCTGCCGGGCGAGCCCCGTAAGCCTACTGCCTCACGAAGACGTTATTCTCAGGGAACTGGCGGAGGCGCTCGGTCTGCCTTACAAGAGCTACAACGGGTACTACATGTACGACAGGGTATCGGGCTACAACCTGGCCTTCAGCTACGTGATGGACTTGGTTGACGGGAAGTGCCCCTTTCTCGCGGGGAACCTCTGCAGGATACAGAACATCTACAAACCGCTCATATGCCGCAGTTTCCCCTACATACCGAGACAGGTGAAGTACAACATCGACTCCTACAACCGGGTCGTCTACGCCACAGTTGAGTACGGGCTCAGCCTGATGTGCCCCGTCATAAAGAAGGACAGGAGCGTGCTGGAGAAGTACAGCGAGCTGAACCCCGGGATACTCTCAGAGTACATGCCATACGAGTACGACGCGGCAAACGAGATGGAGCGTATACGGAGCCTACTCCTAGCACTGCTCTCCACGCTCTGGAGGCTTGGCATTGTAGACCTCGAGCCTGGGAGGCCCGGCGCACCCTTCTACAACCTCTACTTGTTCCTGGCGCGGCACTACCCCGACTTACCACACATACTCAAGGTAGACCAGGTCACGAAGAGGTTGGCGGAGTTGGAGACCTATGAGTGAGCAGCCAGGTATAGCCGAGCTTCTGCTACTAGACCTGCTAAGCGCGAAGAGGAGCGTCGGATTAAACGAGCTGTCGGGCGAGCTGGGGCTCGAGGGGGAAGAAGTCCTGAGGCTCGTCGAGAAGCTGTCGAGGAACTACATCATCAGGCTGGAGGGGAGCAGAGTATCGTGGTTCAGTGGGGACAACCCGAGGACTTTCAAACCGTGGGGCTGGATGCTCCAGTACAGGGTGGTCACGGGTTCGACCATGGCGGCGGCCAGGCACCTCAACCCCTGGAGCATAGTCGTTGCGGAGTACCAGCTGTCTGGGAGAGGGAGGTTTGGTAAGAGCTGGGTAAGCTCCTTGGGCGGCCTCTGGGTCACCTACAAACTGAGGGTCTCACCAAGGGCCGCGTCGATATCGTCCCTGGCTATCCCCCTGTACGTGATCGAGTCCCTTGAGAAGGTCAGCAATACCACGTTCAACGTGAAGTGGCCGAACGACATAACTTTCAAGGGGAGGAAGGTGTCCGGGGTTCTCCTCGAGGCGGAGTCGATAGGCGAGGACATAGTACTGTACGTGGGGGTAGGGATCAACGTGAACAACGAGCCTCCTCTACCCACCGCCGAGTCCCTCAAGAATGTCACGGGCGAACTCGTGGCGAGGAATAAGGTCCTGTCCGTTTTAACGAGCCTGATATCTAGAATCGAGCACTACGCTAGGAGGCCCGAGACGATAATGCACGAGTACACCAGCAGGCTGGAGACGCTAGGTAGGAGGGTAGAGGCGGAGACCGACGAGGGCACTATTGAAGGCGTTGTGGAGGACGTTGACGAGCAAGGTAGGCTGGTCTTGAAAACAGACGGGGGCGTGGTCCGCCTCGAGCCCTACAGAGCGAGGAACGTCAGGTACGTCGACTAGCCGCCGGACACCTTGGCCTCAGCGATGTACAAGCTGGGGGTTACGTAGTTGGCGTTTACCTCCGCGTCCGACCCTACCTCGACGAGCTTGCCGCCCAGCCACTCGTATATGTTCCCCGCCACGACAAACGATTTGACGGGCCTTACTCTCCCACCGTCTACGAGTAGCCCGTGAGTGACTGTGAAGTAGACCTGTCCCGAGACGAAGTTGCTCATCCAGCTACCTATAGTCGAGTAGACCACGATGCCCCTCTTCAACTCCCTGGTGAACTCCTCTAAGCCCCCGCTACCATTCTCGAGCACGACGTTTGTTGGAGCCGGTGCCGTGGAAGCCCCGGGTAGAGTCCTGAAGCCGTTACCAGTCGACTCCATGTTAAGCCTTTTAGAGACGTAGTAGTTGGTCAGAGGTGTCGCGAAGACCCCCCTGTCGAACACGGTCTTGGAGTAGACGCCAACACCTTCGTCGTCGAAGCTCCTAGACCCGTAGTGAAGCGGGAGCGTCGGGTCGTCGCGTATAGTGACCTTCTCGTTGAGCACGGGCGCCCCGATCTTCCCCTTCAACGGGCTCCTGCCCTCGACGATGTTTAGGCCCGAGACAGCAGGTATAAGAGCTGCCGTTAAGACCTCGGCCGCGACCCTAGGAGCCAACACTAATGGGTACACGCCGGATTCCGGGGTAGTTGGACCCCGGAAGAGAGTGGTGTAGTCAACGGCCTCTACCACTCTCTTCACGAGCTCTTCTTCAGCCACCCTCCTGCTCCCCAACGAGAAGTCGTACGTCGAGTCGGTCCCGCCGAACACCGACTTCACGCTCCCGTACGCCCCGAACACGCTGCACCTCTCGCTCACGTCTACACCGTTCGTGTTGACCACCCTGATGTTCACCCTGGCCAGCTCCACCAGCCCCTCCATGACGGTAGTCCTGTCCGCACCTACTACACGGCCCCGCTCCACCGCGCTGTCCACTACCAGCTTAGCCAGCTCGACGGCCTTTTCCGGCTCCAGGTAGTCAAAAAGTTTAGAGTACGTCTCGGACCTTACCCCTCTATCGATTTTCGGCGGAAAGCCCTGCCAGTAGGGGTCCTCGGGGGAGCTCCTCACCGCCCTTTCCAGGTCTCTCAAAGCCTCCTCCAGACTCGTACCCAGGTCGCCGACGGATATCCCGGCCACCCTCCTCCCGATCGCCGCTCTCAACCCGTACGTAGTCCTCGCGCTGAACAACACCGGCTTGATCTCGCCGGAGACAATGGAGGCCGTGACCCTCTCAGTGCTGACGACCACGACTTCGAGCTCGCTCAGCCCTCTCCTCAACCCTTCTCTTAGGATCGCCTCAGGGTCAAGCCTAGCCTCCAAGAGCCACACCCCTGACTCTTACGTGGGGGCCCCCGTCGCCCACCCTGACCATCTGACCGCCTTTACCGCAACCGCCGAAAACGCTGGTCTTGACCTCCAGGTCTAAGCCGACAGCGTCCACGTTGAGGAGCGTCTCCAGGATGTTCCCTGCTATCATGACCCCTCTAATCATCCCCTGTACCTCCCCTCCCTCGATTATGAAGCTAGGGCCGCTCGTGAAGGTGAAGGAGCCGGTCGCGGGGTTTACCTGGCCCCCGGAGGCGCCGCGGCCCTTCAGGTACACCCCCCTCTTCGTGTCCTGTATGATCTCGTATGGGTCCCAGTCCCCCGGCTCGAGGTATATGTTGGTCTGCCTCACGAGTACGTTGTCAGCATAGGTCATGGACCTCCCGTTGCCCGTCGGACTCGCGTTGAAGAAGCCCGCTGTCTCTAGGTTGTGGAGGTAGCCTCTGAAAACTCCCTTCTCTATCAGGTAGACCTTTACCTTGGGAGACCCCTCGTCGTCGTACGGTAGGTACACGCCACCACTGACTTTTCCGTCGTCGACTATTGAAACGAGCTCGCTGGCCACGACGCTACCCACTCTATTCTCGAGAACGCTCCCCCCGGACATCACTATGTCCGCCTCTGACGCGTGGCCGAAGGCCTCGTGGATGAGCAGGCCCACCATCTCGTTGTCCAGCACCACGTCGTACTTGCCGGGCGGGAGGGTCTTCGCTTTAAGGGCCCCTACTACGAGCTCGGCGTTCTCTTTAAAGAGCCTCTCCCAGTCGAAGTTCTTGACAAACTCCCATCCTGCAACCCTGGACTCCCCGTGAGAGAGCCTCTCCATAGAGCCCTCGGCTTGTGCTACAAGGACACCGCCTACGCCCACCATCCTCCTCGTGAAGTCCACGTAGTCCCCTCTCGAGGAGGCGATCACCCTCCTGTCCTTTTCGAAGCCGTACCTCAAAACAACGCTGGACAGCGCCCTCTCCTCTCTTAGAGTAGCGTGAATAGCCTTGAGCAAGTCCACTTTTTCCGACACGTCTACGTCGACCGGGTCGATCGAGTAGTCGCTCGCGACCCTATCCCTGTGAACGCCGCGGCTCGCCACCCTCGCAGGCCTGGACCTGCCCTCGAGGGCCCTGGCAATCCTGAGCGCCTGCTCCAGGGCATTTTTAAGAGACGGCTCGTTGAGGTCGTTCGTAGACGCGTAACCGACGAACCCCTTGTAAAACACCCTGAAGCCGACGCCCCGGCTCTTGGAAACTGTCGACTCTCTCACCACGCCGTTGTCTAGTAAAATGAACTCGTATGTATGCTCCTGGTACCTGACATCAACGTAGTCCGCTCCCATTTCCTCGCCTTTCCTAATCCAGGACACGGGGTCAAAGCCCAACGAGACCATCTCAGCCAATAATAAGCACGGAGTGAAGTTAAATGGCTTTCTCGTATAGGTATTAGTTGTGTAGCGGTTAGTGCGAGTAACAACCCATGATAAGAGACAGGCTACTACTGGAGGTCAACAGTGAGCTGGTACAGCTCTACCCCCGCGCCGGAGCCTCCATTGTACACGAACACGTGGAGGAGTCCGTCGAGCCCGAGCCAGGCCCAAGCGTAGAGGAGTTAAACTTACCGGAGGACCTGAGGCGGACGCTCATTAAGGCAGGCATTAGTAGGCTCTACAAGTTCCAGTACGAGGCCTTCGAGAACATACTAAACGGCTTCAACACGGTGATAGTGGCCGGGACGGGGACCGGCAAGACGGAGGCCTTCCTCATACCCATACTAGTCGACGTCCACCGCAACCCTTCACCCCTGCCGAGAGCCGTAGTGACCTACCCCACCAAGGCGTTGAGCAGAGACCAGCTGGCGAGGCTCCACAAGTACTTGGTCTTCGGTAAAGTATCGGCGGGCGTCTATGACGGCGATACACCGGTCGAGGCCAGGAGGAGGATGAGGTCTCAGCCACCGGCTGTACTTATAACGAACCCCGACATGATACACGTAGGCCTAGTCCGCAGCCCCGCGATCAGGTCGTTCGTCGACCGTGCGAAGTTCTTCGTTGTCGACGAGCTCCACGTCTACGAGGGGGTGCTCGGCACGCACCTGAAGTACATAGTGGACAGAGTAAAGCTAGCTAGGGGAGGGCAGCTCCAGTTTATAGCCTCTTCAGGCACTCTCAGCAACCCCAAGGAGTTCGCCGAGAGCATCTTCGGAGTCGACGTAGCGGTCGTCAAAGGACCCAGTAGGAGGAGAGGCGGGGCCGTACACGCCCTTGTCTCGACGGGCTACTTGAGCAGGTGGACTATAGCGGCGGCCCTATCGAGTATACTCGCAAAGAGGGGTCTCAAGCACATAGTCTTCGTCGACAGCCAGCAGATGGCGGAGCTCGTGGCGAGGATCGGTAGGAGCTTCGGGGCAGAAGTCGTAGTCCACAGGGCTGGCCTCCCACCCGAGGAACGTAGAAGAGTCGAAGAAAAGCTGAAATCCGGCGAAGTACTCGCCGTCGCGGCCACGCCTACTCTAGAGCTCGGAATAGACATAGGCGACCTCGACGCCGTTGTCATGTCATCGCCGCCGCCCAGCTTCACGAAGTACGTCCAGAGAGCTGGTAGAGCCGGTAGGAGGGGGAGACCCGGCTACGTCTTCACGATATTGGCCGACGACCCCATAGACTCGTACTACGAGAGGTACCCGACCCAGTTCTTCAGCCAGGAGATACCACCCTCCGTCATAGAGCCCTCCAACATAGAGGTCGCAAAGCTTCACCTACTAGCCCACCTACTCGAGAGGGGGCGCGTGCACTTAAACAGCCTCCCACCCGTCTGGAGGAGGGCTGTCGAACTCCTCATAGAACATGGGCTCGCGTACACCAGGGGCTACTACGCCTACCCCCGCCGCAGGCTCGCAATGGGCTTCCTCGAGGAGTACAGCAGTATCAGGAGCGGGGGCCCCCTCGTCGAGATCTACGACGAGGCGACAGGCGAAGTGTTGGGGTCCAGGGAGTTACCCCAGGCGCTCCTAGACCTCTACCCCGGTGCGATCTATTTCATTCAAACCAAGCCCTACGTCTCGCTGGGGGTCGACGTCGGGAAGAGGGCCGCGTACGTGAAGAGGCTGGGTGAAGACGTGAACTACTACACTAAGCCCTTGTACACCGTGGACGTGGTCGACTTCGAGGTCCTCGACGAGCGCGTCTCCAAGAGAAACATACCACTAACCTACGCTAACGTCGAGCTCGAGATCGCTGTCGAGGGCTACGTTGTCAAAAACGCCTTCGACGACAGAGGCGGCGAGAAGTACTGGCTCGACACGCCCCTTCGCTACTCCTACCCGACTAAAGCCGTCCTGGTCAAGTACCCGACGATCGAGGAGTGGGACAGGCTCGGCCACGCCGAGGCGTTCCACGCGATTGAGCACTCCCTGATCTCCGCCGCGAGGATAGTCTGCGGCGCCGGTTTGACGGACATGGGTGGGGTGAGCTACCCCAGCGGCGACATCGTGATCTACGATGCTGCGCCTGGCGGCAGCGGGCTTGCCAGGCTGCTTTTCGAGAGGTTCGAGAGGGCCGAGGAGATAGCCCACGACATCGTCTCGTCCTGCAACTGCGAGGATGGGTGCCCTAGGTGTATCTACTCCCCGTTCTGCGGCAACAACAACCAGGTGCTCTCCAGGAGGAAGGCCGCGTACTACCTAAATGGCCTACTCGCGGGTAAGCTGGTCGAGCACGGTAGGCCCCTGGAGGCGAGGTATGGGAAGCCCATCGCCTGAGGTCCCAAAGTTTTAATCCCTAGATCAACCTATATTGAGCCGGTAGACGGAGTTGCGGATAGGCGTATACGAGCACAAGGCCAGGAAGGGGCTGATTAGAGTCAGTTTAAAGATCGTAGAAGGAGTGATCGAAGAAGCGACCATTACAGGCGACTTCTTTATATACCCTGAGGATGCCCTGTTCGAGCTGGAGGCTACACTCAGGGGGGCTAAGGCGTCTTGGGAGGAGGTCTCGTCTAAGCTAGACGAGTTCTTCAGCCGGGGCGTAGAGCTAGCGGGCTCAACGCCCGAGGACTTCAAGACAGCTTTGAAAAGGGCTCTCGTGGAGGCCGGTGTGCATGAGGGGGCTTAGGGTCCTGTTCTACGAGACCCCGGACAACCCGTTCTACAGCCTAGCGTTCGAGGAGGCGATATTCCAGAGCGTCATGCGCGGCGCCGACGCGACGCTGAGGTTCTGGAGGCATAGCAACGCTGTCATCATAGGCTACTTCCAGAAAGCTGACGAGGAGGTGAACATCGAATACGCGAGGAAGATGAACATCAGTATCGCGAGAAGGTTCACAGGCGGGGGAGCAGTGTACCACGACCTCGGGTGCCTCCTCTGGACGGTCGCCACGAGGGGCCCCGAGAAGGGGTCTGTCTCCTACCTCTACGACTACCTGTTGGAAGGCTTCGTGAAGGCCCTGAGAAGGCTGGGCTTCACTGCTGTACGAGAGAACGTCAACGACGTTGTCGTGACGAGTGGGGACAAGTCCTTCAAGGTGTCCGGGGCAGCAGGCAGTTTCAGGGGTGGTACCTACCTACTCCACGGCACTCTCCTTCTGAATACCAACTTAGAGGTGCTGTCGAGGGTGCTCAGGGTCTCGAAGGCCAAGCTAGCCGATAAAAAGGTCAGCGACGTGAAGTACAGGGTCACGAACCTGGCGAACCTGAACCCCTCGATAGGCGTCCCAGACGTGGTCAAGGCCGTGGTCGAGTCCTACAGCGAGCTACTGGGGTTAGAGCCATACTACGACCTACCAAGCAGAGAGGAGATCGACCTGGCCAGGAGACTCTACGAGGCCAAGTACTCGAGAGCCGAGTGGAACCTCCTCAGAATGCCCCACTCATACTTCGAGCTTTCCAGCACCTCATAGAGCCGTTTTTATAACTCCCAAACCCCTTATTACGAGTACTGGATGGGGAGGGAACCGAACGCCGAGTCGAATGACGAGTACTTTCAAACCGACAGTACGTTTTCTACACTCACACTTCCTTTCATGAACTTGAAGAGCCTGATCAGCGGGCGCTTACTCACTATGAACACGATCTTCTGCTCGCTGTAGGGGTTGTAGAACCCCACCCTCCTCTCCTCGA
>JAGDWK010000065.1:0-7859 GCA_023256015.1 Thermogladius sp. | reverse complement strand
AACACGATCTTCTGCTCGCTGTAGGGGTTGTAGAACCCCACCCTCCTCTCCTCGAGGACTGCCGGCTTGGGCTTGTTGTGACAGCAGCAGTCCTCGCACACCTTAGCCGAGTCGATATCAGGGTAGACCGAGTGGCAGTAGTCGCAGACGTAGTACACGAGCCCGTCAACCTTAACCGTGATCAAGCCCCCCACCCTCAATCTTGGATCGGAACTAGACCCTTATCACTTTTTTCACGGGAGGACGACGTACAGGACTACAAGGCCCAGAGACGCCGCCGTGAGAAGAGCGGTGTGCACGGCCGAGCTCCTCGTTGGTAGGACCCCTTTAACACGACCCCCTACCTTGAGCCAGTTGTACTCCTCGACGAATCCGCCGTACTCCAACATTATGGCGACAGCTGGTGCCAGCCTCCTGTGGGGCTTCTCCCTCTTCAAGACGCCTATGTGAATGGAGTCGACGAGGACTCTTAGCCCGTAGGGTATAGTGCGCCAGGTGAGCAGAGGGTAGTAGCCTGGGGCTCGTAGTCTCAGCAGTGTGTTGGCGACCTTCACCGGGCTGAGGGCTGCGGCTAGGAACAAGATCAGGAGAGAGACTGCTAGAGACCTGACCAGGACAACGACTGCGCCTACGGCGTCTACGCCAGGTAAGCCCACGTAGCCGCTTACGTACGCCGTGAGGGAAAACCACGCAGCTGGTATAAGTGAGAGTACGAGAGCGCTGTAGAGCCAGCTCCACCCTGGCCAGACAACGGAGAGAGGTAGAGTAGACCCCATCACGACGAGCGCCGAGACGGCACCCGGCTTGGTGACCACGAGCAGACCGGAGGCCAAGTACAGTAGCTTAGACCACGTGTAGGAGAGCCTGAAGCCCTCCTCCCCCCTCAAGAAGAGGGCGCGGTAGACTAGGTTGACTAGAGCCGCTATAAGGCTCACACTACAACACCACGGTCGATTACCACTCTCCTCTCGACGGCCCTCACGAGCCTATCGTCGTGACTCGCGATGACCACCGTTTTACCCTCCTCGACCAGCCTCTCGACAACTTCCACGACCCTGTTGGCGTTGAAAGTGTCCAGCCCTCCAGTTGGCTCGTCGAGCAGGTATACGTCAAAACCGCCGAGGTAGGCCGATGCGATCGCTAGCCTTCTTCTCTCCCCCGAGCTGAGGTCCGCCAGCTTACTCCCCATAACCCCTCTCAGGTCGAACAAATCAGCTACTTCTCTAGCTCTGTCCTCGTCACCGCCCGCCATGTACACCAGCTCTTCCCACGGAGTGGGCATCGAGAAGTACGCCAACGGGTTCTCCGGTATGTAGATCGGCCTACCCTTCACAGCAACGCTACCTCTACTGGGTCTCAGGAGCCCAGCCACTAGTTTCAAGAGCGTGGTTTTCCCGGAGCCGTTCCTGCCCACTACCGCTGTAAGGGTGCCGGAGCCGACCTCTAGGTCGACACCCCTCAAGACCCAGCCGTAGCCAGGGTACCTGAACCACACGTCTTTAAGCCGGACAGCGAGCCCGCTGCCGCCCCCTCTCCCTATCCGAGGGCTCTTCACCTCCCAGGCCCAGCTAAGCGAGTAGCCGTCGTACTCTACGACGCCGTCGTTCAATAGTACGAACCTCGGCCTAAGCTCTGCCCAGAAGAGTGGGTCGTGGTCCACGACTACAAACCCCTTTCCCTCACCAAGTTGCTGTTGGACGAGGCTCTTCATTTTCGACCTGCCGGCCTCGTCGAGGTAGACGAGGGGCTCGTCCATCACGATAACTCTAGCGCCCGTGGCAAGCGCTTCAGCCCACAGCAGTAACTGCGTCTGCCCCGCGCTCAGCCCGTACGTTATGAAGTCCTCCATGCCTCCGAGACCAGCCTCGTTTAGAGCCCTCGGGTCGCACTTGTCTCGCACGATAAGCTGAGTATAGCAGAACTCCGACATCACGGTGTAGCCTATTATCCCGTACCAGGGCTCCTGGGGTATGTAGGCTAGCACTCCCGCCAGTTCGCCCGGCTGGTACTCCTTCACGCTTTTACCGAGTAGGCGGACGTCGCCGCGGAGGTAGCCTCCACGTAAGGTAATAGTGTTGGTCAAAGCCCTTGCCAGGGTCGTCTTGCCTGAGCCAGACTTGCCTGTTACGACTACCAACTCCCCCTCGTCTAGCTCGAGGCTCACACCTCTGATTCTAAAACCTCCGGCGTAACCAGCCTCGTCTATCTTGGCCTCTAAGAGCAATAAAGTTCCCTTTCCTGTGGATACTACTTCTGTTTCACAAAACCTGCCCTATATAGCCACACCGCCACCGGTAGAGAGATTATGACGCCTGACACGGCCTGCCCTATGTTTACGGGGACTTCGTACAACGCGTTGATGGGGGGTCTACCTGTAAGAGGATTACTGACGAAGTACTCGTAGAGGAAGTAGCCGGCGACCATCAACGAGCCCGCGATAAGCAGGGCGAGGGGCTCGAGGGACTTCACAATGTATTTCGTCACACCGTAGACCACTACAGCTCCGAGCAGGACCGTGACGAGAAGCCAGCCATACCATGGTATGAACACCTCGCTAGACGACAAGCTGAACCAGAGCCACGAAGAGGGCCCCAACATGACCCTGCCAGCCCAGTAGGACACCCCGTAGTACAGGCCCAGGGCGTAGACCGCGCCTACACTAGCGGCCGCGACGGCCTTCTGCCTGGTTCTCCTGAAGAGCCCTACTAGCACCCCTGCTAAGTAGCCCTCGGCGAACTTTATGACAAAGGTGGCGGGCGCGAAGATAGCGTACCCTGTGGTCAGATCGGCTAGAGAGGCGCCGACGCCGCCCGCTACCGCCGCTACTATTGGGCTGCTGATCAGAGCGGCCAGGTAGATCATGGACTCCCCTAAGTTGAAGTAGCCTCCTGTGACAGGCTGGTATATCTGGAGAGCCACCGTGGCTACGTACACGAGAACCGTGAAGACTACAGCCTCGAGACCTCTCCTCACTCTTTGTCACCAAGATATCGCTATGTCTTCACACATTTTAAAGTTAAAACTTTAAGAAGGGCTTTAAGTCACTTTTCCACGTAGTACCTCTTCCTACCCCCCTCCTCAACGACCTTGACAAGGCCCTTCGAAGCCAGCTCTCTCAAGTGCTGGTAGACAGCTTGAGGCGATATGTTTAAACCAAGCTTCTTCCAGACCTCGTACCCTGTAAGCCCGGGGTGGTTCGTTAACACCTCGAGTATGAGCCTCTTAGTCACCCCGGGGAAGACCTCTGTGAACTTGAGCCTCCTGGCTCTGGCGTATGCCTCCGGGGACTTAAGCCCGTGACTCGTGACTAAAACAACACTCTTGTCTAACGGCTGCTTCAGGAAGCCGGCGAACCCCACCGCGGAAGAGGCCTCGGCGAAGAGGCCCTCGTTGCGGCTCAACCTCTCGGCGGCCTCGATGGCCTGCTTCCTAGTCACGGTCACGACATCGCCGTTCTCTTCGATCAACCTCAGCACGTGCTCGTAGATGACCGGCCTGTAGTACCTCAGCCCGGGCAGGGGCTCCTCGCCGCACGGGGAGACGTTGTACAACGCGGAAGCGTACAGGGGTCTACCACAGGGCTCAACCCCCACGAGGAGCGGGACCTTTCCCATGACACCTAGCTCGACGAGCTCCTTGAAGCCCAGGTAAAGGGAGAGTAGTGTCAGCCCGCTACCCAGTGGTAGGTAGACCGCCTCCACAGAAGAGCCGAGCTTCTCGTAGATCTCGAAGGCGATCGTCTTCAAACCTTGAACGGACAGGTAGTTGAAGGTGCTTGAAGCGTTGTAAAGGCCTTCTTTCCGGCTTCTCTCCTCGACGTACTCCAGCAGCTCGTCCAGGCTCTTATTGTCAACGATCACCCTGGCCCCAAACGACTTCATCAGTATGATCTTCTCCTCCTCAACCCACTCCGGGACGTATATAGTTGCGGAGAGGCCTGCCCTCGCGGAGTAGGCAGCTATGCTCGCCCCGGTATTCCCGTCACTAGCCAACACGACTCTCCGCTGCTTACTAGACAGGGCGTCGCTCACCATCAAGGCAGCCGCACGGTCCCTGAAACTGCCTGTAGGGTTCCTCGTCTCGTCCTTGAACCACACCACCAGGTCTCCTTCTACAGCTCTTCCAGCCCTAAGAAGGGGTGTAGAGCCCTCGCCGAGCGTCACCTTCTCCCCGATACCCGGTAGGAGGCTTGAGAACCTCCACACCCCCTCGCCCGCTTGCGTCTCCCACCTAGGTTTGTAGACAGGTCTCACGAGCCCTCCGCAGTGTGGGCACACGAGGTACCTCTCGTGTACATAGGTGCGCCCGCACCTCTCGCACTTGGCGAGTAGACTAGCCGTCACAAGGGCAGCCTCTTCTCCTCTTTCGCCACCCTGAAGATAATGCTAGTCCTGCTCTGCTTAATATAGGGGTGTTTAAGGAGCCACTTGACGAACTCGTCTAGCTCGCTGATGCTCTTGAAGGAGGCTATCACCGCGACGTCGAACTCGCCCGTTATATCGTAGACTGCCTCGACGTTCTGGTGCCTCGATATGTCGCTCTCGACGTCCAGTATGTGCTTCCCGTCCACGTTCAACAGGATGAGGGCTTTAACAGTGTACCCAAGCTTGCTGTAGTCGACCTCTACAGTAAACCTCTTGATAACCCCCGCCCTCACCAGCCTAGCCACCCTCTCGTGGACTGTCGATACAGGCTTAGCGAGCTCGTGAGCGATGTCCTTCAACCTACGCTTGGAGTCCTCCCGTAAAATTTCCAATATTTTCTTGTCAACCTCGTCGAGTAACCCTGGATAGCTTTCGGGTCTCTTCCTCAAGCCTTGGAATCCCGTTCATAAACTAGCATTCAGACTTTTTAAACTTTCCAGTATCTTAAATAGGCCCAATAAAAGGTGGCCGAAAGATGTTGACACACCTGTTGTTCACCGACTTGGCGGGGAAGCTTAGGAGAGTCACTCTGAGAATAGACGGGAACCCGGAGCTTCTGGAGGGTTTAGAGACGATAGTCGACGGCTCTAGTCTACTAGGCTTCCTGAGGGTCGAGGAGAGCGACCTACTAGTAAAGCCCGTGTCGAGTAGGCCTATCGTGACGAGGTACGTTGAGGGCAAGCACTTCATATCTGGGCTCTTCAAGAACAAGACCACGAGATACAACAAAGACCCCAGACTCGTAGCGGAGCGACTTGTCGAGTACCTCAAGGACGCGGGGCTCGAGGCACGTGTAGGCGTGGAGCTAGAGTTCTACATCGTCGAGTCGGTGGAGTCCAGGCTTACACCCGTCTCTCAGATCCTGAACGTTAAGCTAATTGAAGAGGCGGAATTCCCCCAGTCCTCGCTATGGTTTGTCAAGACCTACGACTCTCCCGGAGAGGACAGAGTAGGCAAGCTGTTGAGCAGTGTCCTGGCAGAGCTCGAGAAAAACGAGCTCTACTTCAGTAAAGTCCACAGGGAGAACGGGCCTAGAGGGCAAGTAGAGGTCTCGACGCCCGCCGGAACACCTATCGAAACCGCCGACTTCGTCCAGCTCTTCAAGTACACGGCGAGAGTAGTGGGTGATAGAGAGGGGTTCAGACCGGTCTTTCTCGCAAAGCCGTTTCCAGACGACTACGGTAGTGGAATGCACGTGCACGTAAGCCTTTGGCGGGGCGCCTCCAACATATTCGAGGAGGAGGGAAAGTTAAGCGATGAAGCGCTCTACTTCATAGGGGGTCTACTAGAGCACGCGAGGAGCCTGGCCGCCTTCACTAACCCGACAGTCAACAGCTACAGGCGGCTCGTAGAGGGCTTCGAAGCACCCGTCTACGTGTCTTGGGGCCTAGGCAACAGGACTACGACTGTGAGGGTCCCAGCCCAGCACCAGAGCAGAGTCGAGTACAGGCCGCCCGACCCCACGTCTAACCCCTACCTCTCAATCTCGGCCATCATCATGGCCGGTTTAGACGGCATCAGGAGGAAAATAGCCCCGGGCGAGCCGACGTCGCGCAACCTGTTCGAGGAGGGCTCGGGCTGGAGTACTCGTGGCAGAGTGCTCCCGAGAAGCCTAGAGGAGGCTTTAGAAGAGCTTGAATCGGACAACGAGTACCTACGACCTGTCTTCGACCGCGAACTACTAGAGTCTTACATCGAGTTGAAGAAGAGGGAGGCGAAGGCCTTCAGGTCTTACCCGACACCCGTCGACTACTTGTTCTACCTCGAGTATTGAGTTTTAAAGTATCCGCCGACCTTATCACATTGTAGGCAAACAGCCTGGCAGGTGGCCGGCATTGAGCCATCTTCTGCTAGCTCCAGTAGACGTGATTGTAGACAGTAGAGAGGACTCCAAGCACCCCGATTTCAGAAGGGCTCTGAGCATGCGGGGGCTGAGGGTCTCTGTCCAACCCCTTCCAGCGGGCGACTTCCTACTGCTCGCGCCCCCCGATAAGCAGTGTATTCTGGTCGAGAGGAAGACTGTGGACGACCTGGCCAACAGCATAAGGGACAACAGGATATGGGAGCAGTCCAAGCTCCTACGCGAGGCGGCCGAGAAAGATGGGCACCAGCCCCTCATAGTGGTCGAGGGCTGGATCGGCGCCCTGGAGAAGTACAGGGGTTGGAAGATGCAGAGCGTCCTGAGAGTTCTAGACACCCTGATGCTGGACTTCAAGATACCCGTCCTCAACACGCCCAACGCCGAGGCCACTATCGAGTGGATCGTGGCGAAGTCTAAGAGCCTCGGGGAGACCAAGGATAAGAGGGTCTTGAGGATGAGGGTCGAGAAGAAGCCCATGGACTTGAACGAGAGGATCCTCTACGTTGTCGAGGGTCTAGCCGGGCCGACCATCGCGAGGAGGCTCCTCTCCCACTTTAAGACTATCAGGAATTTAGCTAACGCCACCGTATCCGACTTGCTGAAGGTCGAGGGTATAGGCGAGAAGAGAGCGCAGGAAATATACGCGGTCTTGAACACGCCTTGGAGGGAGTCGTGATTGGACGCGGTCACACTACTCTTCGCGCTCCTCTCCGCGTTGGTGTCCTTCGCCAGCTCCCTCGTAGGCGTGAAGTGGTGGATTGGTAGAGCCCACGCGATCGGTTTCGTGGGCAGAGACATGAACAAGCCAGGGCACGTAGAGGTGGCCGAGGCCGGCGGCGTTTGGGTCTCGCTCGGTGTCGCACTAGGGCTCCTGACCTTCATAGGGCTGGAGACCTACGTCTTCAACGACCAAGACCTCCTCAAGGAGTACACTTCGCTCGCATTAATGCTCTTCATGTCGGGCTACCTCGGCTTCCTCGACGACGTACTAGGCTGGAAGAAGGGGTTGAGGGCGGTCTACAGGGTTTTGCTCATGGCCCCCATATCACTGCCGCTCGTCATCCTCAAAGTGGGTATACCAACCATAACGCTTCCTTTGATAGGCACGGTAGACCTCGGTCTGATCTACTACCTCGTACTGATACCTCTCGGCGTGACGGGGGCCAGCAACGGGTTTAACATGCTGGCGGGATACAACGGGCTTGAGGCTACACAGGGGATCCTGCTAGTCCTGTTCTCGGGAATACTCGGCCTAATGAAGGGGCTCGACGGCCTCTTCACAGCGTCGCTGATAATGGTGGCCGGGATAGCTGGTTTCCTGGTATTCAACAGGTACCCAGCCAAGGTCTTCCCGGGTAACACCTTCACGTACGCTACCGGCGCGTACTTTGCCGCACTAGCCATCCTGTTCAAGACCGTGAAGTTCTCTCTAGCTCTTTTCACGCTCTACTTCGTCGAGCTAGCGCTGTTCTTGAGAGGGTTGAGAGACGGCGTCTACAAGGAGAACTTCGGGAGGCCCCTTCCAGACGGGAGCCTACTACCCCCCTACGACAAGTCCTATAGCCTCACTCACG
>JAGDWK010000075.1 GCA_023256015.1 Thermogladius sp. | reverse complement strand
TTCTTCTTCCACTTATGCTTGTGAGTGCCTTTCAGCCCCCGACTCTTCCTCAGCCCCCTCATTTTCTTGCCGGCACTGGTCAGACCCCTGAAAACCCTCCCTCTGTTCTGCGGCTCGCAGACCCAGTTTACCTCCGGGTCTTTGCAGATAGACGGGTGGTGGGGGTCGACGAGTATGACCTCGTACCACTTGTATCTGCCGTCCTCGCCGACGTAGTAGCTGTTTAGCACCTCCAAGCCCGGGTGCTTCCTCGCGGCTCTCTCTTCTGCTATCAGTCTCAGGCTCTTCGCAGGCGCGTAACCATAGACACCCATCCGCTTGGGCCTACGGCCACTCGAGGGCCTCTGCTTCCTTAGTCCCCCCTTCCTCACTCTGACCCTTACCACAATAAACCCTACTTTAGCCTTGTAACCAAGCTCTCTCGCCCTGTTAAGACGAGTAGGCTTCTCCACCCTTACTACAGCCGGCTCTCTCCTCCACTTCATCAGCCGCTCTCTCATCAAGTCTTTCATGGCTCCTTCGTAGGGCTTCTTCCACAGCATCGCAATGTAGTGGTACATGCTCTTGGCCATTCGGCCCACCGCTACCTGACTCTACACTCTAACCGTTATACAAGCTTAAAAAACTTATATAAGACTGGATCGGGCCACACTTTTTAAGAGGGCGTAGCCACCCCCTAAATGTTGTAGTGGAGTATCATGCCTCCACCAGAGCGCCTCATCGGTATTGTGGGTAAGACGAATGTCGGTAAATCAACGCTCTTCTCCGCTATGACGCTCGCTACAGTGAAGATAGCGAACCACCCGTTCACCACCATCGAGCCCAATGTAGGAGTTGGGTACGTCAGGATAAGATGTGCCCACGTAGAACTGAACCTACCTTCTTGTAACCCCAGGGCGGGTGCCTGTACTAGGGGCGAGAGGTTTGTGCCGGTAAAGATAATGGACGTGGCTGGACTGATACCAGGGGCTAGCCAAGGTAGAGGGCTTGGCAACAAGTTCATGGACGACCTTCGCCAAGCAGACGTGCTGATCCACGTAGTTGACGCGGCCGGATCCACCGACCCCGAGGGGAGACCTGTACGGCCTGGCTCGTTCGACCCGGTGGAAGAGGTCAAGCTAATTCAGGCCGAGATAGACGAGTGGTTCTGGGGCGTCGTCAAGAAGCTCTGGGAGACTAAAATCCAGCGGAGCCTTCACAGTACCGTGGACCAGGTCGACCTACTAGCGAGAAGCCTATCGGGGTTATCCATAAGGAAACAACACATCGTCGAGGCTCTTAGAGAAGTGGGTTTGGAAAACAAGAACTTGAAGAACTGGTCACTGGACGATGTCAGGTCCTTCAGCCTAGCTGTGAGAAGGCTGAGCAAGCCGATAGTTATAGCAGCCAACAAGATAGATGTGGCGGAGGCTAGGGAGAATGTTAGGAGACTCGTGGAGGTCTTCGGCGAGGGAAGCGTAGTACCTGTAAGCTCCCTCGCAGAGTTGTTGCTGAGGAAACTCGCAGCAGACGGAGCCATAGAGTACCTGCCCGGAGACTCCTCGTTCAGGGTTGTCGACGAGAAGAAGCTGTCGGGACAGTACAAGAGAGCGCTGGAGCTCATAGAAGAGAGCGTCTTAAGAGTCTATGGTAGCACCGGGGTTCAGCTGCTGTTGAACAAGGCTGTATTCGACGTGCTACGCCTAATACCCGTCTACCCTGTCGAGGATGCTAACAAGTACACAGACCACCACGGGAATGTGTTACCCGATGTCTACCTAGTGCCATGGGGGACCACAGCCAAGGAGCTCGCGTACATGATACACACAGACCTGGGTGAAGGGTTCTTGTACGCCATCAACGCGCGTACTAAGGAGAGAGTCGGCGAGGACTACCAGCTCAAATACGGCGACGTCATTAAGGTCGTCTCAGCCAAGTCGAGACGTTGACGTCTAAGGCGCCGTCACCTGTTCTTCCTTAAGGACTTCCAGTAGCGTTGAGCCGCCTTGTAGTAGTAATCGGGAGACTTCCTCTCACCGAAGTACGCTAACCCGTGCTCTCGGACTGCCCGTTTCAGCTCCTCGCCTTCCTCTAGGGGTATCTCGCCGCGCCTCACCAGGTACTCTATAACCTCTACTGCCTCGCTCTCGCTCTTACACCTCCTCAAGTAGTCGTAGACGTTGGGTAGATACCCATGCCATGGATCGGAGAACCCCTGGTCTACGGTCAGCCTGATACCCTCATATTGCCCGTCCAGTATCTCTTTCGCGAGGTTCGGGTACTTTCTTCTGAATTCATCAGTGCTCATTCTCAAACTTCATCACATCAACTCTTGCCTTAGTCTCGGGCTTTAATATCGTTTTCTGCGGCACGTCGCTCGTAACCACAACTCCTGGATATATCCACGAGAAGGGCCCCACCTTCACCCCCGGCATCAACGAGACGTTTACGCCGGTCTTCGCGTAGCCCCCAATCACGCTGCCAAGTTTTTTCCTACCGGAGTCGACAACCTTGTCCTTAATCCTCATCTTAACGGTTTTTTCGTCGAACCTCAAGTTAGCCGTGACCGTCCCTGCCCCTAGGTTCACTCCCTCGCACACAAC
>JAGDWK010000079.1 GCA_023256015.1 Thermogladius sp. | reverse complement strand
GTCATTAAGAGAGAGCCCGTTACATACAAGGGTAAGAGGACTTACAGAATTACACTCGTAGCGGACACTTTAGCCAGGGTACAGAAGACAGGTCTCCAGGCTGGGCGCCTCGGGAGGCTCGTTGTAAGCAAGTTGGTTGACGAGGTGCTCGACATACCGTGCGTATCCTGCCCCTTCATCAACAGGTGCTATGAAGGCGGGTTCTACGACCCAGTGAACTGCCAGTTCATAAACGAGTGGGTCCTGAGACACGGACAAACCAAAAGCACGCGCTGAGCCAGTCACGAGGAACTAGCTCCACTCGTCTCCCTTATGGCGCTTGTCAGAACGTCTAGAGGGGCATCGGTCTTCACACCCCTGTAGTCAAGGTGCGTCCTCGAGGCCTTGAAACCCATGCTTCTCAGCCTCTCGACGAGTGAGTCCATGTTCGGCATGTTGACTCCAACCCTCTTGCAGAGGAGATCCAGCCTTACGTACGGGACGTTCACCTCGACCTCGCTCTTCAACAAGCTGACGTACTTCAGCACGTCTCTGCTCTTGAGATAGGGTGTCTTCTCGAGGTTTTCGGCTACTCGGTCAACGAACTCCTTGCTGCCCAGCGGGCACACCCATAGGGGGCCAATCACTATGGGCCTCCTACCCCCTCTGCAGCTCGCACCCGGCTCGCCAGTCTTCGAGAGCCCTCTCTCAAGGGTATCCGGGCAGTACCATACGTACCCCTTACACCTAGAAATCTCCTCGTACGGGTTCCTACGCTCGACCAGGTAGAAGACGCGGTAGTAGTGGGCCTTACTGAGGTACAGCAGGGGTGTGATAGCGTAGTTAAGGGCTGAGGCCCTCAAGGCTGTAACGTACGTCAAAACTCTTATCCCAAGCTCGTTCGCGAAGTCGACACTGTGACACTCTAACCAGTACCTCTTGAGCGTCTTCTCCTTGTTAACGCAAGTCAGGGGTCCCTTGTCTGTGGCTGTGACGCCCAGCAGTGCCTTCTTCCCCAACGGCTTTAGAACGCTCTCGAGGAAGGGTATCGGCGAGCCGTAGGGGTCTACATCGGCGTAGTCAACGACTACACCCGTGAAGGTCAAGAGGTTGGCTAGAGCGTTGGCCTCCATATTAAACGCTGTGAGTCTGTCGTCCAGTTTGTTGAACTTGATGTTCTCGGTTATGTAGTCGTACGCCCGAGGGTCCACGTCGTTCAGTACCCCTAAACCTCCCGCCTCAAGCGACAGCCTGATCCCTCTCACGCCAGTACCCGAGAGAAGGTCGAGGAAGAAGAACTCCCTACCACTAAAGTACGTCTTCGCGACGAGTACGGTTACATCCCTAGAGAACTTAGCCGAGGGGTTGTAAAATACGGGCATCCAGGAAGGCTCTACTACTCCGTCCTCTCTTATGTACTCCGAGAGGTCCGGCACGTATACTTTTGCTAAGCCCTCTTCCACTACGATGGTTTTACTTAACAGCCTGCTAGTCATGTCCTTACGGTCTCTTCCCCCTGACTTTCTCCAAGACTACTAAGGGCAGTACACGGTTTAGCTCGTCCCTGTTCTCGAGGGTGAGCGTTACCTTCTCGGACTTGTCAATAAACCTCAGTATGTCGGGGTCAGACAGCCTGTAATGAACTACGAGGATAGCCGGCTTACCCAGTTTGAGAGCACTGATGAGCAGGGGTTTAAAGCTCGGGAGCTTTAGCTCCATGGGGCCGACCTCGTCCACGCATATGACGTCGCTGTTCACTACAGCCTCCTTATTGAGGGACATCTCGACGACCTTGTTTGCTTCTTCGACGAACACGCCATAGGAACCGACCCGTACAGGGGACGGGTTGTCTCTCCTGGCAAGCCAGGCCCACGACCTCGACTTCAAGTCGAGGATCTTGAACCCCACTCTCAGACCCGTGGAATCTCTCTCTTCGAAGGTTACGAATCCCGCGACGGCTAGTCCACTGCTCTTTAACGCCTCTACGATCTTGTTGAAAAGCGTGGACTTCCCCACTCCGGGCCTGCCCGTTATCACGAGGGTGTAGCCCATCCCCAGCTACTCACCGAGTATCTCTCTCAGAGCCTCCCCGACCCTTTCAATCCTCCTCTCGTCGTGTATGAACAGCGGTGTAGACCTTGTAACGCTAGTTAGCTTCACAGCGTTATCCGCCTTGAGCTCGACTTCGCTTTTACTGAAGCCTGTCAACCTCACTATCGAGACCGTCTTTTCGTCCTTGACGATAGCAGCGTCTACAGGTGTCGTTGTGAAGGAGTAGAGCTTGGCATCCCTGACGTTCACGAGACTTAGTAACTCGTTTAGGAGCGGGCTCTCAGCACGCGTCTCGTACCGGTCGAACATGCTCTCGTTGAGCAGGTCTATCTCCTCGAACACCTCCTCGCCCAAGAGCTCGGCTATCTTAATAGCCGTCTGGACAGACGTCATCGAACGCCTGGTCTCGTACTGGTACACCGCCTCCCGAGATATGTTGAGCCTATTAGCGACCTCGCTCCTTGAAAGGCCCAGCTCTAGCCTCCTCTTCGCAAACCCCTTGCTACTTATTCTGACCAGGTAGTTCCCTCTCACGTTGAGCACTATGGGCTTACT
>JAGDWK010000039.1 GCA_023256015.1 Thermogladius sp. | reverse complement strand
CTCGGACTTCTTCTTTTTTCCCTCCTCTTCCTCCGCAGACTCCTTTTTACGAGTTCTACGAGGAATGAGTACCCCCTACGAGTACTCCCTACTAGAAGACCGGCTCTCGAGGGCTCCGGAGTCTCTCTCCTCTATGTACTCGGAGATCAGGTAGCTGAGTATCAGCTTAGCCACCGAAGACCTCTTCCTGAGCTTCTCCAGTATTTTCAGGTATTTTTCCGTTCTGTTCTTTTTACCGGCTTTACGAGCGAGCCTCTTCACAATGAAGTTCAGTATGTCCTCGTACTCGGACTCTATGTCCACCTTGTCCTCGTAGTACTCCTCGATGATCTCCTCGATCATGTCGCCCAGGAGCTCATCGGTCATGTCCATCAAAGTGTCGAGGACCGATTGTCCAACCACTTCAATTGCGCCCCTGCTTCATAACACGATATTAAGGTAGCATTCCTTATAAATTAAACTCCGTTAATAGGACTCGAACTCTAGTTTGTCGATCACTCTCCTAGATATCACACCGACCCTCATCAGCTCGTACTTAAACCCAGCACCCGTCTTGACGATCCTCAGCAAACCAGTAGTCCCTAAGTGGTATGGGGTAGGCGCGCTGAAGACCGTTATAACTCTCCTCTCGTGGTTGATCCTGTAACCCTCTACAGCCTCATGCCCTCGAATTATGAGCTTGACTCCAGCTATCTTAAGGAACTTGTCGGTGAACTTCTGTCCGTAGAAGAAGCCAGCCCCTCTCACAGACTCCACTAAATACGTCTCCTCGTCCACCGGGTCACTCCAGAGCACCGTCTCCAAGTCTAGGTCGTCTAACATAGGGTCTCCTACGGAGAAGGCCTCCTCGAGAGTGCTCGCATGGAGCGTCCTGAACGGGGGTCCACCATGTAACAGCACGGCCTCGCCTGGCAGGACAGCTACTACTGGTAACTTGTCGAAGAACTTGTATAAGAGGTGGAGGGCTTCGCTCGACTTCTCGGGCCCGAAGTACTGCGAGACCCTGTAAGGTAAGTCGTGGGGGTAGGGCAGCAACCACCTCGGGGGTTCATGATTACCTCGCAATAGGATGACGTCGCCCGGGTACCTGTCTTTCAACTCGAGCAGTAGCGCGAGTGTTTCTACCTGGTAAGACCCTCTATCGACGTAGTCCCCGAGGAAGACCAGCTTAACCCCTGTGCCTAGTTTCTCCGGAATACCGATGGTCTCGAAAACCAGCTTGACGCTCGAGTAGTCTCCGTGTACGTCTCCGAGCACGTAGAGCTCGTTGAAGGAGTTCTCATCTATCTCCACGAGTCCGGGGATCCTATACCTCACACCGCCCCCTGTGTAGTTAAGTTTACCGGCTACCCGTCTGAGGGTCTCGGCGAACTCGCTGTGTGAGAGCTTAACGTCCCTGTACGATTTTAAAACCAAACTCAGCCCCTACGCTCTTATCAAGTAGATCTCATAGCTGGTGAAATTAAAAACGTCGTGACCGACGTCGGCGGCGTATAAGTGCTGGGGGCTGACCCAGACGTGAGACACCGATATGAGCGGGGAGCCCTCGATAACGTTCACCTGGTCCACGCCTGTAACCACGTTTATCTTGGCTAACTCGTTTAGCAGTTCCCGCAAGGTCGAGAGATTTGGCGCCGAAGAGACCATGATAGCGTAGCTTCCCCCCTGCCTGAAAACCAGCCTCTTCTTCGTCAGCCTCCCATCCACATGCCTATAGTAGTGGTTGAGGAAACTCGAGAAGGTGACTCCCAGCCCGACAAAGCCGTAAAGCTCGGCCAGGGTGAGCGGTTTAAAGGGCGGGTTGTAATGTCTGAAGAGCGTTAAGAGCGTTACTTCGTCGACTTTGTCTAGCTCGGGTGCCGGCTCTCCTTCCGCGACTTCGTCGAGCCTCAGTAGCTCTATTTTATCACCGTCCTCTACAGGGACAAGCACGTCTCTAACTCTCCCGTTGATTACTGGCTTACAAACGTACCTCACACCGCTCTCCAGTCTCTCTCCTAGACCCCTACCATACGCCAAGACGGTGGGCCTCGAGGTGAAAGAGTAGTAAGTAACGTCGGGCTTCACTCCCCCTAAACAAAACTTGGGAGGGATTTTCTGTGAGACGCTTATTACTGCGAAGTCCAGAAACCCTATTTTGTGCAACGCTACGTGGTAATACTCTCTCAGTAAACCTAGTTTAAAACCTCGTCTGACAAGCCTCGTCAGCTTCTCGTACGGAACGCTGATCTCGGCGCTGATCTCTTTCAGGGAGCGATACCTCAGCGACGCAGAAGACACTTCTCTCAGGATGCCGACTATGTCGTCTGGGCCTGCCATGGAAACACCCGAGAAAGCTGGCGGCCGACACGTATACCCGGGCCCTGTTCTCGAACGCGATTTGAAGTGCCGGGTGCACACCCCCTCCGCAGGTCGCGGGTATCAGTGTATGTGGGCTCAGTGGCTACCATTCAGATCATCCACGGTCAACAGCGGCCAAGGTTCTTCACAGCCCTATCAGCACGCTCGTGTATCTTCACCGGTCGTTCGATGGACCTCATCACATGCGTAGAGCGCTCGGCCAAATGCCTTCAAATCATTGACTTATCATAGACGGGAGTA
>JAGDWK010000069.1 GCA_023256015.1 Thermogladius sp. | reverse complement strand
AGCTTTACGTGAAGCTGAAGAAGTACGGTGTAGTCGTGAGTGATGTTATTAGGAGAGCTCTGGATGGGCGTCACGTACAGCAACGGCACGTGTAGCGTGGCGATCTACAACGCCACCACGCTTCTCGCGTCGTCGCAACTGGGGGTCTGCTCCCTCCCCCTCGCCGTGGTGCTGGCGTTCGACGCGTGCGTGCTCAACGCTACCCAGCCGGGCTCCCCGCCCAGCTCCTCGCCTCCTACGGTCAGGAGAAGAGCGTCGCGAGGGCGCTGGTTCGCGCCGTGAAGAGGCAGTACCTGAAGTTGTGGGGTCGCTACGTCGTTTTGCAGGAGGCCAGGAGGATCCGCGGCAGGTTGCCGGACGTGTGCGAGGTCGTGCTGAGCCATGCCAGGTGAACGCTACGACCCCGGGTACTTCCAGCGGAGGTGGGTCGACGCGAGCGAGTGGCGCGACGTGGAGCTCGCCCTCAAGGTCGCCGGGGTGAAGAAGCGCCTCCACACAGTGCTCGACGTCGGCGGCGGAACCGGCGGGCTCGCCAGGTGGCTGAGGGGGAGGGGCTGGCTCGCCTATTACTGCGACCCCTACGCGCCCGGAGGGTCCGAGGAAGATTATGGCCTGTTTCCCTCCTTATCCTGGACGACAAATCTCTAAGGTAAGATGGTTTACCTCCCGTATATGATGAGAGATAGACTATGCAGGGGCGGTCTCGGGTCTAGAGCAAGAGAAGAGGACGTAAGCGACTTCCTCCTAGGACTGGGCTGTGTGGTGAGCAGGTTTAGAGAGCGTCATGAAGGGCCTCGGCTAGCTCTGCCACGCGTGCCGGTCTACAGTACGCTGTGGTCTACGTAGCGTGTGTTCCGGTGAGGTGGGGGAGAGGCTCGGGCCCCCGGCTAGCTGACGTACTCGTATATCCTGTCTACCAGCTCCTGCACCTCGGGCATTTTCCTGGTCCTAGGCCTTTTGATGTCCACCCTGACGTCTCTCACTATCTTCGCGGGCCGTGGCGATAAGACTATGATCCTGTCCGCCATTAAAACGGCCTCCTCCACGTTGTGGGTGACCATGATGATCGCCTTCAGAGGCAGGACGCTGGAGAGCCAGAGGTCGAGCACCTCGCTCCTCAGAGTCTCCGCTGTAAGCGGGTCGAGGTTGGAGAACGGCTCGTCTAGTAGGAGGAAGTCGGGCTCGACCGCGAGCGCCCTGGCTATGTTTACTCTCTGCTTCATCCCACCGCTCAGTTCGTTGGGGTAGAAGTCCTCGAACTCGCCTAGCCCCACGAGGGTCAGGGCCCTCCTGGCCTTCTCCCTGGCCTCGCTCTCCCTGGCCCCTCTGGCGAGCAGCGGTAGCGCTACGTTGGATAGGATCGTCATCCATGGTAGGAGAGTGGGGAACTGGAAGACGAAGCCAACTCTCGGTTCGTGCCCGAGGTGGAACTCCACGGTACCGGAGTCAGGCTTCTCCACCCCGGCTATGATCCTCAGGAGGGTCGACTTCCCGCAACCGCTAGGCCCTAGTATAGATATAAACTCCTCGCCTACGTCGAAGCTTATGTTGTCCAAGACCAGGACCTCCCTGCCGGAAGCCTTGTACTTCTTCGTCAGCCCCCTGATGCTGAGCGTGAGCTTAGTCGACAACGAACCTCGACCCCATCCTCGCGAATAGCCTGCCCCAGACGAGCCTGTTTAGCAAGACTATCACGAAGCTCATGTATAAAGCTACGAACAAGACCCCGAGCGCGTCGCCCTCTGCCGCTAATTTGTCTATGAGACTCCCCACCCCTCCCATGTCCACTTCGAAGCTCCCGAGCGCGATGTACTCTGCGGCTATAGAAGCGTTCCAGGCACCTCCCGAGGCAGAGAGTAGGCCTGTCAATATAGAGGGGAGCATGGCCAGTATGAACACTGACTTGAAGTAGAGGAACCCCCTCACCCTGTACACGTCCGCCAGCTCGATGACGTCCCTTTTCACGTACTGGAGCCCGAAGATCATGACGTTGAAGTACACGTACCACAGTGAGCCCTGGAGGAAGACGAAGAACATGACGAACCAGGGGGCGATGTGCGCGACCGGTAGTAGTAGAGGCCACCAGATCACGGCCGGGATCGACGACAGGAGCTCCCCAGCCGTACAAGCGGCCAGCCCCGTGGCCCTCCTCCTGTGCGATAGGTACGCGAGCGGGAGAGATATTAGTAGTGAGACGAGCACTACGACGTAGACTCTGACCAGCGTCAGCCAGACGTTACTCAGGAACATGTCCAAGTATTTGACCAGGTTCTCGTAGAATATGACGGCGGAGACTCCGGGGAGCTCTACCCTGGGGCCCAACAGAGCGGCCGGGATTAAGGCCGTGAGGGGGGAGAGCGCGAGCCTCCTGGAGTAGACCCAGACTCTAAGGACAGCCTTCACGACGAGCCCCCAGAAAAGCCTCGTAAGCTTCTCGAGGAAGTCGTAGACCGCCGCCACACCAGGGAGTATGGCGAGCCCCGTGTACTTCACCACAGCCGGGTTCCAGAGGAGTATGTAGGTCGCGAGGATGACGGCGAATAAGACGGCTATCCCGGCCGCGAAGGCCTGGGCGTCCCCCCTGTTCGAGGCGTCGAATATGAAGCTCCCCAGCCCGACCA
>JAGDWK010000021.1 GCA_023256015.1 Thermogladius sp. | reverse complement strand
GAACGCAACGTTGTTGACTGTCCTAGCCTTCAAGACGACCTGCCTTGGGGCCCCGGCGATGTCCCTGACAACGTAGGAGTCTACGAGTACGCTCACCTTGACGTCCCTGTCGAGGTTGTTCTCCACTGACGCCACAAGCTCGCACTCCCCTCCCATGTAGAGGTCCCCCCTGACCATGACGTCCACCACCCTGACCTTACCGAGCCTGTCCTGCAGTACCCTGTAGGCCTCGTCGAGCCACGCGTTTATAACCCCGGGGCTCCAGAACTCCGCCCACCAGTAGTCGCTGTCGAGTGCGTGCCACAGGGCGTACCTCGCGGACGCGCTGTAGCTGTCCCTCCCCTGGATCATGTTCTCGTAGGCCCTGAGGAGCCTCAGCGCCTCGGCCACCCTCGTCCAGTGCTTCTCCTGCTCAGCGACCTCTCCGCGCCACTTGTTGAAAGTCCCGAGCCACGTGTTGGTCGGTATGTTGGTGAGCACCCTCCTCGCCGGCACCTCCTCCAGGGCCTCCCTGAGGTGCGTCGTCTTTATGAAGTTGAAGTCGGACAAGGCCTCGAGGTAGAGGAGGAGCCTGTCCGAGAAGTACGCTGTGAGGGGAGGGTTTTTAGAGAACGCCATCCAGTTCTCGCCGTCGAGCGCCACCGTCACTATCTTCGCCGCCTTCTCCAGCCACTTCCCCGCCACCATGTACGCGAACTCGTACGCGTTCCTCCAAGCGTGTAGCTCGGATACGAAGTTGTTCTGGAAGCTCAGCACGTTGCTCAGGTAGCTGTCCCTGAAGAACACGGTTATGTGGCTCCTGGTGGACGGGTCCAGGAGGATGTACGGCTCGTAGTGCGTCCCCCTCTCGCCCTCCGAGTAGTAGAAGTGGTTGGCGTCGTCCAGCACCGTGTACTCCAGCCCGTTGTCCTGGAGTATCTTCACGAGCTTCATGGAGAACGCCATCTCGGGGGTCCAGAACCCTAGGGGCTCGTACCCGGCTAGGACCTCCTTGCTCACCTTAACCCCGTAGGCGACCTCCTCGGCGACGACGTCGGGCGCGTCCAGAACGTCCGTCAGGAAGCCCAGTATCGTGTGGGCGTACACGCTGGTCAGAACGTCTATCCTCCCCTCCCTGGCGAACTCTATGTAGGACTTCAGCGTCTCCTCGACCAGCTTCACCTCGTCGCTCTCCCTGGGGAGCACCCTCCCGTCTTTGAAGACCACGCGGCCCTTGACAGCCATGTCCCACTGGTAGAGCAGGCTGGGGCTGAGGTTGAACGTGGCGTAGTAGCTCGGGTGGTTCTCTAGCAGGACCGTGTGGTAGTGGTAGGGGCCCCGGCCGTAGGGCTTGAGTATGTCCTTGTAGACGTAGGAGAAGGCCCAGTCCGCGTGGTACCTGCCCGCGGGGTCGTAGTTGGGGGCCTGGTGGTTGTGCCAGACAAAGGCCACTTTAACGGGCCTCCTAGACGACGGGTCGCCCGTGATGTAGGCGACTTCGTCGACCACCGTGGAGTCGAGGTAGAGCTTCAGCCTGTGTACACCGGGCTGTTCGATCAAGGAGACCGATGTTATGTCAACGACTCTCTCCCCCTCCTTCAAGTTCACCGTCTTATCGGCCTGGACAGCGTTCTTCTCGTCGACCAGCCTGACTCTCAGGCTCCTCTCGTTCCCCCTGTTCTCGAGGAGTATGTGCGCCTTGGCCTCCCCGCCGGGCTTGTAGAGCGGTTTGTCCAGCACGAGGTAGGCCTCTACGCCGTTTACGTGTTTAAAAGGGACGATGCTAGACAACTAAACCGCCCCGTAGACCTCGAGTAGCCTCGAAACAGACCTCGCCCAACTAAACTCCGCCGATCTATGGGCACAAGATCTCCTTATAATCGAGGGAGCTCTAGGCTCCTCCTCGAGCAGCCTCCTTATTGCCGGGTCCATTATCCTCCCGGGCACACGGGTGGGCTGGGCCGCGCCGTCCTCGGCGGCCATGAACAGCGTTAGGTCTGCTAGGTAGGAGGCTAGCTGCCCCACAGACCCGTTCTCGAAGAGGACCCCCGTCCCACGCAGCCCGTGCACCCGTACGTCGAGGACTGTAGTCTTGAACCCACCGGTGTCGCTGGCCAGGACGGGGGTGCCCGAGGCCATGGCCTCTAGCGCGACGAGGCCGAAGGGCTCGTAGTAGCTCGGGGCGACGAACACGCTTGCGGCGTAGTGGGCGGGGACGAAGACCCTCTTATCCACGTGGCCGAAGACTATCTTCAGGTTCTTGTCGAACAGCCTAAGCCTCCTGACCATGAACTCGAGGATGCTCTCGGAGCCGGGCACCGGGATAGTCATTAAGAGTACCCTGACCATGGGGTTCCTGACCACGACCTTCTCGAGGGCGTTGAGCAAAAGGTCGAAGCCCTTCTGCCTGGAGACCCTACCGGTGGCCAGTACCAGGTCTCCGTCCTCCTCGAAGCACTGGTGCCAGGTGTCGCTCGCGGCGTCGACTCCCAGGGCCTTGAGCGCCCTGTACGCCTCGTCGGACAGCGCGCTGACGCTCCCCGAGCACAGCTCCTTGAACACGGCCCTCCTAGTCTGGGCTCTGTCGGCCACCCCCCTGTCTCCCGCCAGCTCCTTGACATACTTCTGGACCAACTCGGGCGTCCACGAGCTCGCGTTGGGCACCGTGAGGACTCTCAGGCCGTGGTTGAGGCCCACCCACTTCTCAACGGTCCTAGCGTAGTCGTCGCTAACGGTGACCGTGGCGTCGGAGACGAGGGGGACTAGCTTGTCGACGAACCCTTGTGAGGCCTCGTAGTAGTACCTCAAGTCCCTCACGCCGTGCCTACCCCTGACCTGCTTCCCGCCGGTCAAGGACTCCAGGTCCTCTAGCCTCGCCCTCGACTTCGAGAGCAGGTGCACGTGGTAAACAAGCCTCGTCTTCACCCCCTTCTCGAGGGCCAGGCTGTTCACCGCGACAATCGACAGGCCGGAGTGCCAGTCGTTGGCGTGGAGGACGTCGGGCCAGTCACCCTCGTCCAGGGACTTCTCGTAGAGGGCCTTCACCACGCGAGTGAAGGCGAGGGCCTTCGCGTAGAGGTCGCCCCCGTAGACGTCGCTGCTGTTGAAGAGCCCGCCGCTGACTATGTAGTGCCTCAGGCCGGCCAGGTCCGAGGAAGACACCCTGTAGACCTCGCCTTCAACCCTGTACTCTAGTAGCACGTCCCCCTCGGGGGTCAGTCCGTGCGAGGGCGTCACCAGGACGGCCTCGACCCCCCTCTCGCTGAGGCCCTTGGCCAGCTCCGGCGGTACTTCGGCCAGACCGCCGACCTTCCTCGTCGTCTTGGACTCGAAGGTCAGGATCCAGGCCCTCAACTCTAGACTACCACGCGACCCTCGTCTCTACGGTGAGCCTGACCTCTCTCCCCGGGTCTAGCTCGACGTGGTCCACGAAGTGCACCGCTAGCCCCTGGAACATCTCCATGAGGCCCTTCTCCGTCCTCGCCAGAGTAGACAGCGGTGCCGCCCACACCTCCAGCTCTCTACTCGCCGACAGCTCTACGTCGGGGTAGACGGGGCTCGACACCCTTACAGAGCTGGCTCTGCCCACGTACCTGTCCCTGACGCTCAGACGCGAGCCGCCCACCGCGTACGAGAGCTCCCCCTCGCCCACCCTGTCTATCTTGGGCGCCAGGTGGTACTCGTAGCCTACCTTGGCCCTTATTACACCGCCCCTCAGGTTCCTCACCGCGTAGTCGATCGCGTAGCCGTTGCTTAGGAACCTCACCCTCTTCTCCACCTCGACCTCGGCGACTCTGCTCCCGAAGACGTAGTAGCCCCCTGTAGCCCTCAGCGTCACCCCCTCCTTGTCCATGTGGGTGAGGTAGTGCCTAGCCAAGGCGAGGTCGCCGAGGTCCTTGAAGGGCGTGTTCCACAGCCAGTCGTCTATCCCTGTGTCGGTGCTCCACAAGTGGACCCTGGCGCTGACGCGCCTGTACCAGTCGGGCGCGAACTTCGCCCCCTCGAGGTAGGGCTCCGCGTACCTGCTCATCGTGTCCTGGAGGTTGTGCTCGAGCCCCTTCCTCTTGACGTCGAACTCGAAGACAGTGCCGCCGTCCCGTAGGTCTACGTAGACGTTGTAGTCCCTGCTTTCGACCAAGAGCTCGTCTAGGCCGTCGTAGTCGAAGTCCTCTAGGAGGAGTTTACGGGCCTCCTCCCCGAAGTAGCCCGCGGCCTCCTCGGCCGCTCTCTCAGCCTTGATGTAGTTCTCGTAGATCGCCTGCCTGAGGTGAGCGAGGTATACGCCTCCGAACAAGCCGTGCCAGTAGGCGTCGTTGCACTGCGCCAGCAGGTAGCTCTTCCAGGCCTCCTCCAGCCCGCCGCCCGCGCGCTCCAGCTTCCTCCTCACCCACAGCATCTTCTTGTGCATGTTGTTGACCTCGGCGTACTTGGCGATGAAGTTCCTGAAGAACCCGCCGCTCCACTCCAGCATCTTGTCGTAGCTGCCCGGGGGCAGGTAGACCAGGCCCCTGACGCCGAACTGCTTCAAGTACTCGGAGGGGTGTACGGTCTGAATCTCCCTCTCGAACCTAAGCTTGTTCAGGAACTCCCTAAGCCACCACCTGGCCCAGCCCGGGTCTCTCCACTCCCCGAACTTCTCAGCGTCGCTACCCCAGACGAGCACCGGGTTTTCGAGGCCCCTGACCCTGGACTTCATGAAGTCGATAACTCTGTCCGGGTGCTCCCAGGGTAGGACGTAGCGGAGGGCCGTGTCTATGAAGAACGCCGCGAGCCTACTCCCCGCGTCCTCTGTCAGCCAGGGGTACAGAGAGTCGCTGCTGGTCTTGTTCGCCCTCTGGAGCGTCGAGTCGTCTAGTAGGACGTACTCTATACCGCTCCTCGCGAAGTGCCCGACGAGCCCGGGCTCCCAGACCCTCTCCGGCAGCCAGGCACCCCTCGGCTTGAGCCCGAAGACCTTTTCTGCGAGCCTCGCGTACTCCCGTAGCTGGAGGTCCCTGTCCTCCCCGGGGAGTATGGGGAGGATCGCCTCCCCCAGGCTCCCACCCAGTACCTCGATCACCCCGTACTGCGCCAGCTTGGCTAGCTCGTTGAGCCAATCGGGGTAGTACTCGCTGGCGTACAGTAGGAGCGGGCCGCTCACGTGTACCGTGAACTTGAGGTCGCTGAACTCCTTCAGCACCTCCAGTAGTAGCTTGTAGCTGTTTTCGAAGACCCTGTCGCTGACCCTCTTCAGCTGCCCTGTCGGCTGGTGGAAGTGTATTGCGAAGACGAAGTAGCCGGGCAAGGCTACGCACCCAGGTACTCCCTTACGTACCTCGCGATCAGCTCCTTGGCCTCGCGGGGCTCTCTCTTCTCGGCCTCACTAATCCTATCTGCTAGGTCGCCGAGCATAAAGACGTTTCTCACCCAGCTCGAGAAGTCGCCCCTCCTCGCGTGGAAGAGGACTATGTCGTCCGGCACGGCCCTCACCTGGTCGGCGAGCTCCAGTAGGCTCGAGGCCCTGAGGCCGATGAAGCCCTCGAGCGGAGAGTAGAAGTAGAAGGCCTTCTCGGGAGGCGTCTTGAACCTCCTCGCGAACCCCCTCGGGTTCCTCGCTATCGAGTTGGCCACCAGCACGGACAGGACCCCCACGGCCTCCATGAACAGGGCGTAGGCGTCCGGGGCGTTCTTGTAGGGCGAGAAGTAGGCGTGTACCTCGCCTATGCTGCCGAACTTCGTGGCTTGGTAGTACAAGTGGTCGCTTATCGTAAGGAGCTTCCACAGCCTCCTCAACCCCGGCTCGTCAAGCGCCACCACGTAGTAGTAGAGGTCGTAGAGCGCCTTCATAGAGGCCTGTTGCATGCTGTTCCCCAGCCAGGCGCTCAAGTCCCGCTCGTCCGCCCAGCTTATAGAGGACCAGGGCGGGACGTCGAAGACGTCCCTGGCCGGGTACTTGTCTACAACCTCACTCGGCGTCGAGAACGAGAGGTTCGAGTACTTCAGGACCTCGCCGGGGAGCCAGCGGAGGAACTCGTGTATGCCGGTCTCAGGCCAGTGGTGCTCGCCGAAGGTCTCGTAGTCCACGGCTATCATTATAACGTCGCCGGGGGTGGCGGCCAGCCAGGCCGAGTACTTGTCCGCTGTCAACGGGTACTGGTCCCAGTTCCTGTCGCTAAACCTGAACCCGACGTCGTCGCTCAGCCTGTAGTTCCTCGTCAACACCCTTATCTCGCTACCGTACGCCTTGTAGACGTAGTTCGGGGACCTCCAGCCCAGGACCCTGTCGACGCCCTCCGTTAACACGACCTTGTAGCCCAGCCCGGCGAAGACGGCTGCTATGTCGTTGTTGTACGAGAACTCCGTGTTCTCGATGCTGGTAGGCCTGTAGCCGACGACCTCCTCCATTAGCTTCCTGTGCTCCGTGACCTGCTCGACGAGCTCCCTGTACTCGGGGACGCCGAGGAATGCGACCATGCTGTGGTAGTAGGTCTGGCTCGCGAACTCCACCAGGCCCGTCTCCGCCAGCTTCCTGAAGAGCTCGATCACTTGCGGAGCCCACCGCTTAGCCTGCTCTACGAAGACCCCCGAAACCGAGTACGTGACCTTGAACTTCCTGTCCCAGTCCTTGTAGCGGTTGATGTTCTCCAGTACGATCTGGGTGGCGGGTACGTAACACTTGGCCGCCGCCCTCTCCATCACGAGCTTGTTCAGGGGCTGGTCGAAGAGCGCCTCCTCCACGTCCCTCGGAGTGAGCTCGCCTCTAAGGGCCCTCTCTACAAGCCTCTGGTAGACGTTCCTAGCGAGGCGGTAGGGCTGGTGGACCTCGAACACGAAAACAACGTCGGGCATTTAAACACCAGTATTACAGACTGCTCTTAGCCAAATAAACCATCATGTCAGCAGCTTTAAACATGCGATTAAACTGTTCAGTATAGGCGCAGCAAGCCGAGTAATGGTATGGGGGCCCAGTCAGGCCTGTACATCAGCTCGTAGGCGAGCTCGTAGAGGGCCCTCTCGACGATCCACGGCTTTAACAGGCTATCTACCTCGCGTAGCAGCCTGTCGCCCAGGCCGTGCAGGCCGAGGGGGCCCGTCCTCGCGAGGTAGGAGTACACCATTGAGGTCAGGTGGGTCCTCCTCCACGCCTGCGCGGGGTCTTCCTCGAGAACTCTCCTCGCCAAGCCGTCAACGCTGCCTCCGAGCGTGTTGAGGAGGGCCGCGAAGGAGAGGTAGTGGAAGCTCCTCACGAGCGACGCGACGTCTCTTAGAGGGGGCTCCTTCTCCAGCCTCTCTTCAAGGCTCCTACCGGGCTCGCCCTCGAAGTCTATTATGTAGAACTCGTTCTCGCCGGGGTCGTAGATCATCTGGAGTAGGTGGAGGTCCTGGTGTATCCTCGCCTTGTACGCGTGGACGAACTTGTCCAGGAGGCTGCGCGCCTCTTCGACGGCTTGTAGACCCCTCTTCTCGAAGACCTCTCTCCAGAAGGTCAGCCACTCGAGCCCCTTAACCCTCGCGTTCTCGTCGAACTTCTCTAGTATGAACTTCGCCCTCTTGCTGAGCCTCTCCTCCCACCTCAACACGTCTCTGTCCGACACCTCCTCGAGGCCGAAGAAGCCCCTATCGCCGGGCTTGTTCAAAGCGCTGTGTAGGCCGCCTGTTATCACGCCCAGCTTAGCCGAGAGGCCGACGTTCAGCCTCGTCCCCGGGTTCTTCAGCCACTCGGTGAGCTCGACGTAGAACGGGTAGCCTGCGTCGTTGTAGCCGGGTATGTACTGGAGGAGCATGGCGATCGGCTCGCCGTCCTCGTAGACGAGGCCTCTCACGCGGGGGGCGTTCTTGAACCCCTCCCTACTAAGCTTCACGAGGCACTCGTACTCCATGTTAACCCTGGGGAGAAGCCTGTAGCTCTTCAACACCAACCTCTCGCCGCCCGCAGTCTCCACTAGAGAGAGGACGTTCGTGGAGTCCAGTGTGAGAGGCTTAGCCGAGACCACGACCGGGGTTAGGCCGCCCGACAGCTCGACGTCTACGCCTGGCACCCTCTTCACCGCATCGAGGAACCTCTTGTCGTACTCCGCCTCGTATATGAACCGCCCCTTGTAGGGTATCAGCCTGTCGCTTGGTAGACCGGGGTGGTCGCCGAGAATGAAAGAGGCCTGGTAGAGGTTGTCCCCGTCGCTGAACTTGAGGTGGGCGATGTCCTCTACGAAGGCCGTTTTAACTAGGACCGGCCTTCTCCCCCCGGTCTTCCACGGCCACCATCTAGCTCTAGTGATGTACTCCTCCAGTAGCCCGAGGGCCCCGCTCCACTCACCCGCTCCCGACATTACTTCTCGACCGCTACCAGCTGGAGGATCATCTTGAGGTAAGAGAGCAGGTCGTTCGAGTTCTTCACCCCACCGCTCTGGATGAGGCTCGCCAGGTACTCGTCCCCGACGGCGTCCCTAGCCCAGTTCGCCAAGTAGCCCTGGGCGATGTGCTTGTCCACAAGGGTCTTGTCCACGAGGTCGTAGGCCAGGAGAGCGTAGAGCTGGGCGTAGCTCCTGAAGCTGACTGGCACGGGTTGCCCCGTGGAGGGGTCGGTGATAAGGTACGCGGGGACGTCCCTCTTAGTTTTCAGGTTCAGTATGGTCTTCTTCAGCTTCAGCCCCTTCTCGGTCAAAACGAAGCCCTTCTCGCTCCTCGCCACTAAACCGTCCTTCTCGAGCTGGCGCACGTACTTCCGAAGACTTGACATGGTCAAATTAAGTTTCTGCTGAACGCTGCTCAGGTCCAAATAGCCGTTTTCATCGCTCAATAACAGGATCTTGAGGTGGGACTGCTTCAAGAGGCGATCCCTCACTCAAATTAATAGCGGGCGTTGTTAAAAACTTATCCAGCCGCCTACCTAGCTAAGAGGATCTTCTCGGGGCTCACGCTCTTGACTCCCACGTACAGCAGTAGTAGGCTGACCGCTACCAGGACCGCCAGGTGTAACATGGAGTAGTAGACCATCCCGTACACGTAGTCCTGTATCACCAGTATCGAGTGCGTGTAGGGTATCGCCATCAACGGGTATAGGATGCTGGGCTCGATCTTGGGGTAGTCGATCATGAAGCCCGAGAAGAACAGCGCCATGCCGATCATGTTGACCACGGTCGCGATGTTGCTCGCGCTCCTAACCCCTTGGGTTCTAGTCACGAACGGGGTCGCGATCGCCACCGTGACGAGGATCGTGAAGAAAGCCGTAACAGCGTGGAGGAGCACCAGCTTTAGGTCTATGACAAGCCAGAAGAAGCCGCCGACGGAGAGGGCTATCAGGTACATGTAGACCATCAGGCTCGCCACGTCCGAGAGGCTCGACACTAGCCCGAGTATAGACGCCGCTATCAGCTTACCCGTGATGACCTCCGAGACGCTCAGCGGTGTGGCGAGCAGCAACTCGATGGTCTTCCTCTCCCTCTCGCCCACAATACCGTCTACCACGTACATGGAGGCTGGGGATACGACGAAGATCAGGCCGAGTATCAGGACCTTGGCTAGGAAGGGCTTGATCTGCTCCAACGGCGAGGCGGGGGCTCCCGAGGGGGTGATAACGAGGACGGGGCCTGCTACGACCGGCTGGAGTACGGAGTTCACGCTAAAGGACCCGGGGCTGAGCCCGGACATCAAGGCGAGCTGCCTGACCTTGACCTCCGAGAGGTTCCTCGAGAACTGGGAGAGCGTAGAGAGCACCGTGTTCTCCGCGTTGAGAGCCGGCTGTACACTGGCCTTCCTTATTATCTCGACTCTCGCCTGCTGCGTGAGGCTTGTAGCGTTATGCGAGAAACCCCTCGGTATCACGACTACCAGGTCGTAGACTGTTAGGTTGCCCGGCTCGGATGTGTAGGCGTGGACGTGGCATCCAGCGGCTTCGAGCGCCCTCGTCAGGTTGCCGACCAGCCACTCGGAGGAAACGGTCACGTTGAGGGCGGGGTCGCTGTAGGTAGAGTCGTCCCTGTCCACAACGGCGACGTTAACGGGCTGCTGTGTCGACAGCAGGAGGACTGTGAGCCCTATGAGAGGCATCGACACTACCGGGAGTAGGATTGCTGCGAACAGCGTCTTCTTGTCCCGCCACAGGTCCAGCAGCTCCTTCCACACCACGACTTCCACGGCCCTGGGATTCACCTCAACCACCCGTCGCCTTCACGAAGACCTCCTCGAGGTTGCTGGCGCCGTACCTGCTCTTCAAGTCCGACGGGCTGCCCACCTCCACGACGCGGCCCTTGTTGATGAACGCGACCCTGTCGCACACGTACTCGACCTCGAGCATGTTGTGGCTGCTGAGGATTATGGTCGACCTGTTCTCCCTAGCGAAAGCCTTTATCAAGTCCCGCACCTTGATGCTGGAGTAGACGTCGAGCCCGCTCGTAGGCTCGTCGAGGATGGCTATTTTCGGCCTCCTCATCAAGACGAGGCTGAGCAGCAGCCTCCTCTTCATCCCCTTACTGTACTCCCCCGCCTTCTTGTAGAGGTCCCCGCCCAGGCCGCTCACAGCAGCGCCATACCTCACGGTCTCGTCTACGTCGCCCCCGTAGATGCTCGCGTAGAACTTCAAGTGCTCTAGACCAGTCAGCCGGGTGTAGACGTCCGCCTCCTCCGGGAGGTAGCCGAGGACCCTCTTCACCTCGCCGGGCTCCTTAAACGGGTCTAGACCCATTACGGCGACCCTCCCGCTGTCCGGCTTGACGAGCCCGGCGATCATCCTGAGCGTAGTGGTCTTCCCCGCCCCGTTGGGCCCTATGAGGCCGAAGACCTCGCCCTCGTAAACCTCGAGGGTCACGTCCTCGACAGCCACCACCCTACCGAACGCCTTCCGCAGGTGCTCCACTCTGACGGCTACGGCCAAGCCGCCACCCTCCGGTGATAGCCGGGTATTACTTGCACTCCGTGGAGGGGGTGTCCCTGGGTACGGGTTACCTATAAAAATTAACACACGCATCCAAATTAAGTGAACGGGGTATTGTTTTGAGCCCTAGCTCTGTTTACGACCGCGTTAGGGCTTTCCTAGACAAGTACGGTGACAAGGGCTTCCTTGTTTTAAAGGCCGCTCTCGAGGTGGCTGGAGACCCGAACGTCGACCACAGGTACGGCGACTTCAGCTTCAAGCACCTGGTCCTCAAGCTAGCGAGGCTGGGCTTCAACTACAACCCGGTCAACCTACTGAGGAGCCTGGAGAAGGAGTACGGCGTAGTGGAGAAGTCCTACACCTCCAGCAACCAGACGTGGTGGAGGTTCGTAGACGTCGAGGCCGTGAAGAGCGCTGTATACGAGGGCGCCGCTGACTCCGACGACCCCCGGCTGGCGCTACTGAAGCTGAAGTACGAGAGCCTTGAGCCCGCCAGGGTGAGGAGCACCCTCTTGAAGCTCGCCTCCAAGCCCAGCCTCAGCAACGTCGACAAGGAGTTGTTCAGGAGCGTCGTCTTCAACGAGTTGACCAAGCTGGTGGAGCTCTACTACGAGATGTCGAACTACGAGGAGTACTTCGCGACCCAGTTGAGCGAGGTGAGAGAGCTCCTCAGGCTAGCCGAGCTCGTGTCGGCGAAGATGTCAAAGGATAAATTGCCGGGCGAGGGTAAACTCCGCCTAGAAGAGACCCTGAGGGCCTTCGGACTACATGATAATACATGACATCGCTAGTAAGAAGATCCTCCCCCACCTCAGGGGGCTCTTAATCCACGAGCTACACCGCAGGAACATAAGCCAGCACAGGATATCCAAGCTCCTCGGCGTCTCCCAGCCCCTGGTCAACAAGTACTTGAGCAAGCCCTACAACGGGTACAAGGAGAAGCTCGTCGCAATGGGGTTCTCCGAGGACGAGATCCTCTACGTGGTCAACAACCTCGCCTCATACCTCGAGAAGGGCGACGTCCTCAGGTTCGTGATCGTCTCCAACTACTACGTCAACGAGTTAGCGACGAGGTACGCCTGCCGGCACTTGTACTGGCTGAGGGAGTTCTGCGTAAAGGGCTCTCTGGTTGACCCGTTCATCGACGAGTACAAGGACTTCGTCAACAGGCTGCTGTCTAAGCCGGTGCTCTACAAGCTAATACCCGAAGTGGGGACGAACATAGCCTACGCACCCCGCGAGGCAGTGGACCTAGGCGAGGTGATAGCCCTCACGGGGAGGATAGTGAGGCTGGACGGCGAGGTGGCCTACGCGGGCGAGCCGATGTACGGTGCCAGCAGGCACCTCGCCAGGATACTCGTTCTAGCCCAGAAGTACAACAAGGGGAAGAGGGTCGTGATGAACATAGCGAACCTGCCCTGGGTAAGCGAGGTCTCGGCTAGGATGGGTCTGAAGATCGTCGAGACAGGCCCGCACGACAGCCAGGACTCCTTCTGGAGAGCGATTCAAGAGGCCGTCGCCCAGAGGCCGGACGTGATCGTGGACCAGGGCGGTAAAGGGCTTGAGCCCAACATCTACCTCTTGGCGCGCGACTTCGTGGAGCTGGAGAACGTGCTGGACTACATACTGCGGCACGGCGTGGTCTGACATGCCTGTCTACGCCAAGTACTGTATCGTGGGAGGGGGTGCTGTAGGGTCCGTTCTAGCCTTCTACCTGTCGAGGGGGGACCCGGGGCAGGAGATCGCCGTCTTCTACAGGAGGAGCGAGTCCGTGAAGGCGATCGAGAGAACAGGCGGGGTACTCGTAGAGTTCGGGGGCGGCACGAGCCTAGTCCGCGTAAGGCCCCTCCTCTACACCGAGACCGGGGTGGAGTGCGGCTACGTTATAAACGCAGTTAAGGCCGTCGACGTCCCCTCCACGCTGGACTTGATGAGGGCGGTCTCGAGGTCGGCCCGCTCGATCCTAATGGTGCAGAACGGGTTCGGGAGTCTCGAGCTGGCCGAGGAGGCCTTCCCCGACAAGTGCGTAGCGGCCGGCGTCGTCTACTTCGGGGCTGAGAGGGTTAGAGACGACTACGTGAAGCACACGGGAGGCAACTCCGTTGTCGTCGGGTCGAGGAGAGGGGGGTGCGGGGGCCTCGTCGAGCTGGCCGAGTCGCTCAGGAGAGGCGGCTGCGACGTCAAGGTGGTGGACGACATAGACTTCTACAGGTGGCTCAAGCTCGGCTTGAACAGCGTCGTGAACCCCCTGACGGCGATCGCCCGCGCCAAGAACAAGGTCGTGCTGCTGGAGGAGGCGAGGCCCCTGGTGGAGATGATACTGGGCGAGGTCGTAGAGGCGGCGAGGCTCCACGGCGTCTCGCTCGACAAGGAGAAGCTCCTCAGGCACGTCCTCAACGGGGCGAGGGCGACGGGGGAGAACTACTCGAGTATGGCGCAGGACTTGATGAGGGGGAGGAGGACCGAGGTAGACTACATCAACGGGTTCGTGGCGAGGACCCTGGAGTCCGCTGGTTGGAATATAAGCGTGAACAAGGTTATCACACTACTAATACACATGATCGAGGGATGGCATGAGCAAGAAGGTCACGGTTAGGGACATCGTGAAGAAGAAGGGCTCCGAGAAAATAGCCGCTATAACAGCCTACGACTACACCACGACTAAGATCGTGGACCAGGCGGGGGTCGACATAATCCTCGTGGGAGACAGCGTGGGCATGGTCGTGCACGGCCTCCCCTCCACCCTCCCGGTGTCGATGGACATGATGCTGCTCCACGTGGAGAGCGCCGCGAGGGCTAAGCCGAGGGCGCTGCTAGTGGGCGACATGCCCTTCCTAAGCTACGAGACGAGCGTCGAGGACGCTGTCTACAACGCTGGCCTGATGATCAAGAAGGGGGCCGAGGCCGTCAAGATCGAGGGGGGAGCCGAGATGGCAGACGTCATAAAGGCCATGGTCAGAGCCGGCATCCCTGTCATGGGCCACATCGGGCTGACGCCCCAGAGGTACTTGGTCCTCGGGGGCTACAGGAGGAGGGGGGTGAAGGCGTCCGAGATAGAGAGGATCGTCGAGGACGCGAAGGAGATAGAGAAGGCCGGGGTCTTCGCGATAGTCATAGAGTTCACCGCCGCCGACGTAGCCGCTGAGATCACAAAGCAGGTCTCGGTGCCGACCATATGCATCGGCAGCGGCTGGATGTGCGACGGGCAGATACTGGTCCTCCACGACGTGCTGGGACTATCGGAGTCGACTCCCCCGTTCGCCAAGAAGTACGCCGACCTGAGGAGCGCCATTCTTAGTGCTGTGTCCGAGTACGTGCGGGAGGTGAAGGCCGGCCTGTTCCCCGGGAGGGAGCACTCGTTTTTCTCGGACGCTTATAATCGAGGCGGCGAGTAGTTAAACAGGGGGTTTAAATGGGCTTGAAGTACAAGCTACTCTACCTCGTCATCGACGGGGCCTCGGACAGGTTGAGCGACCCCGTCACAACGCTTGAGGCTGCCCACAAGCCCTACCTAGACAAGCTCGCGAAGTACGGGGTCTGCGGCCTGATGTACACCGTGGGTAGGGGGGTAGCGCCGGAGAGCGACGAGGCGGTGATATCGCTACTGGGCTACGACCCCCACGAGGTGTACACCGGGAGGGGGCCTATAGAGGCGATCGGCGCGGGCATGTCCTTCAAGGAGGGCTACGAGATCGCCTTCAGGTCTAACTTCGCCACTATCGAGGCCTCTACCAGGCGGATAGTAGACAGGAGGGTGGGCAGGAGCCTCTCGAGTGAGGAGGCTAAGGTTCTTGCCGAGCAACTAGACGGCATGGAGCTGGGGATACACGACGGCTACGCGAGGGTCAAGGCCACGATCGGGCACAGAGCAGTGGTGATAATCGGGAGCCGCTCCCGCAGGCTCTCCCCCATGGTGAGCAACAACGACCCCGCCTACGTGAGGAGGGGGCTGATAAGCGTGGCGGTGAAGGACTTCAAGCCGTACGTAGCGAGGGTAGAGCCCCTCGAGGACACGCCCGAGGCGAGGGCGGCCGCCGAGCTCGCGAACGCCTTCGTGGAGAAGGCCATCGAGGTCCTAGACAAACACCCGGTGAACGAGGAGAGGCGGAGGAGGGGCCTGCCACCGGCCAACGCGATCCTCCTCAGAGACGCCGGAGGGTCGCTACCTAGAGCGACACCGCTGACGGAGAAGTACAGGTGCAGGTTCGCAGTCCTCGCCGAGATGCCCGTCGAGGTCGGTATAGGCAGGATATTCGGCGCCGAGACAGTAGTCCTCGACCCCCCGAGCGGGGACCCGAGAAGGGACTACGAGGAGAGGTTCGAGGCAACTATGAAGGCGCTCAGCAACAACGAGATCGTGTACGTCCACCTCAAGGGGCCGGACGAGCCCGGGCACGACGGGGACTTCGAGCTGAAGAAGAGGAGGATCGAGGAGATAGACAAGTACTACGTGAGCCTCCTGGTCGAGAACAGGCCGAGCAGGCTCGCCGTGATAGTGACAGCCGACCACTCCACCCCGCCTAGCGTGAGGGCGCACACCGACGACCCGGTTCCAGTAGTCTTCAACGCGGAGGGCGTCGCGCCAGACGACGTGGACGCCTTCACGGAGAGGAAGTGCGCCAGGGGGAGGCTGGGGGTCTACGAGCACGGGTGGCAGCTACTCCCAGACCTCTACTCCAGGTTCTTGGTGTAGAAGCCGTTGAGCAAGGAGGGAGTTTTCGCCCGCGTCCCCCTCCACGTCTCCGGCTTCTGGGCCCCGGTCAAAGGCCCCGACGCCCTGCACACGGGTAGTTTAGGGGCCGGGCTCGTCCTAGACCTCTGGGTAGTCGCGAGGCCCTCTGGTAGTGGATGCTGGGTTGAGGTCAACGGGGTAAGGGCGCTGGAGGGCCACGCCCGCAGGATCTGCGCGCTGGAGGGCTTCAACTTGGGCGTATCCGCGTCGTCTCCTGTAGGCCTAGGTAAGGGCTTCGCCCTTTCGAGCGCCCTGTCGCTCTCCCTCAGCACCCTGATCTCGGCGGCTCTGGGCAGAGGAGTCTCCGAGAGGTCGACGTGGAGCGCCCACGTAGCAGAGGTAGAGCACAGTACGGGTCTTGGGGACGTAATGGCCCAGTTCCACGGGGGCCTAGTGGTCAGGACCAGGCCCGGACCCCCGGGCGTCGGGGAGGCCGTGGTTGTGAGGGGTCTCAAGCCCACGCTTGTAGTCGCCGAGCTGCCGGGGTCTGAGCCCACGCCGGCGGTTCTCTCCAGGATGGGCCCGTGGGCCCGGGAGCTGGTTGAGAGAGCCGTGGAGAGGCTCTTGGAGACCCGCGACCCCGCCCTCTTCTTCGAGCTGTCGAGGTCCTTCACGAGGAGGCTTTTCGACTACAGTAGGGTGGAAGACCTGCTCGCGGGCGTTAGGGGGGTGGCGGGGTTCTACTTGAAGAAGAGCGCCCTCGTGGTCTGGGTTGAGAGGGAGTGGAGCCACGACCTTGCCTCTTTATTAAAGGGTCGTGGGCTAAACACGTTTGAGACGACGGTGACGGAGAAAGGTGTCGGGCTTGTACATTCCACCGAGCCACCCGAGGCGGGAGAGCCTGCTGATAAGGGAGAGGCTGGTCGAAGGCTTTAAGAGGGGGTACGTCGTCCCAGAGGGCCTCATAGCCCATGGGCGGGGCGAGTGTTTCGACTACCTGATAGGGGAGGAGACGAGGGAGTTCGCCCGTAAGGCGATAAGGGCCGCTGCCGCCGCGCTACTCCTAGCGAAGCACCCGGTCATATCTGTTAACGGCAACACGGCCGCTCTCGTCGCAGAGCACGTTGTAAGGCTCGCGGAAGAGGTCCCGGCGAAGATCGAGGTGAACCTCTTCTACAGGACACGCGAGAGAGAGGAGCTTATCGCCGGCGTCCTGAGAGAGGCTGGCGCACGAGAGGTGCTTGGGGTCGGCGAGGACGCCTCCGCGACCATACCGGAGCTGTTCAGCGAGAGGAGGAGGGTGAGCCCCAGGGGGATCCTCGTCGCGGACGTCGTACTCGTGCCCCTCGAGGACGGGGACAGGACGGAGGCCCTTAGACGGATGGGTAAGACCGTCATCGCGGTCGACCTCAACCCGCTCTCGAGGACCGCGAGGGCGGCGAGCATAACGATCGTAGACAACATTGTGAGGGCCATGCCCGCCCTGGTGGAGGAGGTGAGAGAGCTCAAGAAGAGGCCCAAAAACGAGCTCCAGGCCATACTAGGCTCGTACGACAACAACCAAGTGCTCGCCGAGGCCCTGGACTTCATAAAGACCAGGCTAGCCGAGATAGCGCGTAGTATGCGTGGCGCTAGCCATTGAGAGGGCTACAACGGGGCTGGGCGGAGGCGGGGTAGGGGAAAAGACGCCCATCGGATCCAGTAAAGTAGGCAAGCCCCACTCCGCTCTACTGGTAAC
>JAGDWK010000089.1 GCA_023256015.1 Thermogladius sp. | reverse complement strand
GAGGTAGCCACATCGTATTCGTAAGCGTGAACTACGGGCAGGTGGCACCAGAGAGGGTTGCAGTTTAAGATTATTTGTTTGAAAAGCGGACTATATTCTAGGTGAAGAGCATAGGCGTACGGGCTATAAAGCCGAGGAGGAGACAGGACCACTACAGGTGGCTCAGGAGCGACGGATCCCCGAACTTCTCAGACAAAATATACAAGATCGAGGGAGAACTCGAGATCATCGCTAGCAAACCCGTGGCCAAGATCCCTCCAACGGCCCCAGTTATTAAAGCGATCGAAGAAATGTCAAAGGGCTTCAGGGGCCTGGTCGTCTCCCAGAGAGACACCGTAGACGGGATATTGCTGGCTACTCATGTGGTGAACTACTTGGGCGGCGGGAACCTACACAAGATCGTGGAGCACAAGCACAGCTTCAACATCTACTCAGCGCTCAACAGGGAGCCTGTGGAGTCGATCCACGAGAGGAATGTCGTCACGGCGAGGTCAGACGAGAGGATATACGACGCCCTGTACAAGATGGTGGTCTACAACGTCGGCTTTCTACCCGTTGTCGACAGAGAAGGGCGCGTAGTAGGGGTTCTGACCGAACACGACCTAGTTAAGAGGCTGTCGGTGGTTTACGAGTCCGGCATAAGGGCCTCCCAGGTGATGTCCTCACCTGTCCTCACTATAGGCGCGGGCGAGACTCTCAAGAAGGCCATGGAGAAGATGATCTCTGTCGGGTTCAGGCGTCTACCTGTGCTCGAGGGCAATAGTGTAGTCGGCATAGTCACAGTAATGGACATAATCAAGTACTACGGAGGACACGAGGCCCTCAAGAGATGTGTAACCGGAGACGTCAGGGAGGCTAACTCGGTGAAGGTGAGGGAGGTGATGAGGGAGAAGATCGTCGCGGCAGAGCCTTACACGGACCTTAGCGAAGTGGTGAGGTTGATGGAGGCAAACAACGTCAGCAGCGTTCTTATAGTCGATAAGAACGGTGTTTTGCAGGGGATCGTCACGGAGCGAGATATACTCTACGCCATAACTGCGGCAAGGTGAGACACAAGAATAATAAAGCTGGGTAGACGTAGTGGGATATAACCTGTTCAGCTCAGTGATAGAGCTTGAGCGAAGACGAACCGCGGTTTATTGCGGACACGATGCTAGGTAGTATTGCCAGGTGGCTTAGGATACTTGGGTACGACGTCGTGTACGACAGGAGGTACGAAGACTGGCAGATACTAAAGATCGCCAAGGATGAAGACCGAGTGGTGGTCACGAGAGACAGAGCCCTCCACCACAAGGCACTAAAGAACGGTCTGAGGAGCGTCTACATAGAGAACCCCGGAGACATTCCCAAGAGCCTGGCTGTAATAGCGTTGCTGACCAACATCAGGCTCGCGGTCGACTTCGAGAGAACTAGGTGTCCTCTTTGTAACGGGGAGCTGGTCAAGGTAAACAAAGAGAGGGTTAAGGGCAAGGTGCCGGATAGGGTCTACAGCCTGTACAACGACTTCTGGGTCTGTACGAGGTGCGGGAACGTGTACTGGGTCGGGTCTCACTGGAGAACGATCGAAAGCTCTCTGACCAGAGCGCGAGAAATCTATAACGAGCTGTCGAAGATATATAAGATCAAGGTGTCTCCATGAGCGTCGTGTCGCCGTCCGAGCTGACTTTCGAGGAAGGAGTACTGCTGGTGAGGATCGCGAGGGAAGCGGTTGAGAACGTTGTTAGGTTTAACAAGAAGATCAAACCCCCTACAGATCTCCCCAGTAAATTCCGTAGACCTGGCATGACCTTCACTACTCTGGAGATTGCGGATAGCCAAGGCAGGCTTAGCCTGAGGGGTTGCATAGGCTTCTTGGCCCCAGTCTATAGCCTTGTGGACTCCCTGATCGAGAGCGCAGTCAGTGCCGCGGTAAACGATCCACGCTTCCACCCCGTCGAGCCGTGGGAGCTAGACAGCATAGTCGTGGAGGTCTCCGTCCTGTCTCCACCAGTAGAGCTAAGGGCGGAGAACCGGGCAGACCTTGTTAAGCAAGTAAAAATAGGCAGGCACGGCCTGATAGTCGAGTACGGGAGGTTCTACCAGGGGACTCTACTGCCCGAGGTGCCGATCGAGTACTGCTGGGACGAGGAGACGTTTCTCAGCGAGACGTGCCTAAAGGCTGGTTTGAGGCCGACGTGCTGGCTGAGCCCTGGGGTGAAGGTCTACGCCTACGAGGCCAGGGTGTTCAGAGAGAGGGCGCCGAGAGGGGAGGTAGTCGAGAGGAGCCTGGAGGAGGAGTACTCGAGGAACTGTCTCAGAGAGCGGGTCTAGTAAAGGTGGCTGTTGGGGCATGGTAGCCAGAGAGACCCCCACGATCAGCGTCGAGGATCTCCTCGAATTCCCCCTGGAGAAGACGGTGGCTGAAATATCCAATGGAATACGGGAGTTTCTAGATGAAACGGGCAGAAGGATGATGGTAATAGGGGTGAGCGGGGGCCTAGACTCGGCTGTCGCGCTAACCCTACTGGCGAAGTCCGCACCGAGAGACAGGATTTTAGCGCTCGTAATGCCCGATACCAGGGTGAACAAGCCGGGTGACACAGTAGACGCCGTGGAGCTAGCGGGCTCTCTCGGCGTGAGCTACAGGGTTATCCCGATAGACTCGGTCGTGGACTCGTACCTTATACTACCCGGCATCAGTAGAGGGGAGAGGATCCCCGTAG
>JAGDWK010000048.1 GCA_023256015.1 Thermogladius sp. | reverse complement strand
AGCGAACCCTACCCTGTACAACTGGACCATGCTGTCTGCTTTCTCGTCTAGGATCCTCTTCTCGGCGAGTATGTCGCGGGATTCCACTCTGTCGCCCTCTACTCTGATCAGCTTTCCCTGGACGTGCTCGCCCACCTTCACCCATTGTATGATCGGGAGGTCCAGCCTCTTCGCGTCCTCTGAGCTCAGACTCGTCAACTCGAGCTGTATTAGAGGTAGCCCGTCTCTCTCCACTACTCCCTTGACGCGGAAATTCCCTAGACCTATCAGCCTGAACCCCGTCTCCTTATACGCCACGAGGTCTTTTTGTGATACGGCCACAATGTCCCCGCCCCTAACCTCGTAGCGGTCGACCTCCTTAGTCCCAAGCCTCCTCGGTACGTGGGCCTCGGCCTTGTCTACATTCAGCTCCACGACCGCTAGTACAGGGTCCTCCACCGCCATGTACCTTCTAGCAATTGGGTCCACGATGCTCCTGTTTATAGCAAACAAGTTCACCAAGCTGACCTTGGCGTCAACGGGTTTTATTCCTACGTCCATGACGACGCGGTGTATAGTCTCTGCCTTGATGCCCCTCCTCCTCAGGCTGCTAATAGTGCCGAACCTCAGGTCAGTGTAGGGGTTTAGACCCGATTTCGTACTGAGCTTTCTCATCTTCGACTTGCTAAGGATAACGCCCTCGAGGCCCAGCCTGCCGAAGTGGATCGTGACGGGGTACTTCCAGCCGAGGTGGTCGTAGAGATACTTCTGCTTCACGGTGTTCGACACGTGCTCTTTCGCGCGGAGTATGTGGGTGACCCCCATCAAGTGGTCGTCTACTCCAGCAGCGAAATTGTATGTGGGCCACACGACGTACTTGTCCCCGGTTATAGGGTGAGGGGTCTTGGACGTGTCTATTATCCTCAGAGCCACCCAGTCCCGCACGCTTGGGTCGGGGTGGAGGAGGTCGGTCTTCACCCTTACAACAGCCTCTCCTTCAGCGAAACGACCTTCAAGCATTTTGTCAAACTCCTCGAGGTTCTCCTCGGGGCTCTTACCCCTGTGAGGGCAGGCCTTGCCCTCGTTTCTGAGTTTCCGGAACTCTTCCTCGCTACACCTGTCCACGTAAGCCCCGCCTACCCTGATCAACTCCTTCGCTATTTTGTAGAACAGTTCCATCCTGAGGCTCTGAATGTACTCCTCGTCCCACTTGACGTCGAGCCACCTCAGGTCCTCTTTGATCTGCAGATATGCCTCCGGGAATGGGGCCTTTGTTCTTGGGTCCGTGTCCTCGAACCTGAGAATGAACTTCCCGTTGTACTCCCTCGCGTACCAGTAGCTAAGTAGCGCCGGCCGCGCGTTACCCAAGTGTATGGCGAAATCTGGGTTGGGGGCGAACCTCGTGACGACCTTGCCCTCCTCTGCTTCTGGTAGCGGAGGGAGGGTCTTCTCCTTCTCTGCTCTTTTCTCGAGGACTAGGTCGGGCCAGTTGGACTTTAGAAGCCTAAGCTGCTCCTCGGGCGCCATTCTGTTAACGGAGTCGACGACCTCCTGGACAACCTTGACCACTTCTTTCGCGTACTTCCTAGCCTCTGGCAGCTCTCCGAGAACCTTCGAGACTACAGCCTTAGTATCAGCCCTACCACCGTGTTTAACAGCGTTAACGAGGGCGTTCTTTAGAGCAACCTCCCGTACCTTCTCTAACAAAGACTTGTCTAAGCTCATCCTCCTTCACTACCACGACCACGTATTTCTCTGGCATCTCCCATGTTATATTGATGACCAGCGTTATTATCCCATTACAACTAGACCTTATAGTCTTGAGATTGCCCTTAGAGGAGAGCGTGTAGCCTATTTTCTCCCCCTCCCTTACCGGGTCGCCCTCCCCCTTGGTAATCGTCACGTAGGCTGCCGAGACCTCTTGGAGACATACCTTGTCCCCCGCCTTAAGGTAGAACCCGCGTGTTGATGGTGTGGACAGACCGTACTTTTCGATGACGATGAAGTCGCTTACAACAGTGGCCTCGACGAGGTCTATTCTCTCTAGAGCCCTCTCGTACTCGACAAGGCAGAAACCTTGACCAGACTCGCACGAGCCAGCCGACGGACAGAGCTGGTCTCCTACAAGGCACCATTTCGCGTTGCTAGAACACGGTACTAGGACTGCCGGGTAGTAGTGCAACTCTTACCTCGCCATCACGTACTCGTTTACGTCGACCCCCCTCTGCTTCAAGTACTCTAGTAGTGGGCTGAGTATGACTACGGGCCTCCTTCTCAGCTCGAACGTATTCCGCGAGGACGTCAAGAACATGACTGTCTTCAGGGTCTGTATGTATGCCTCCATGAACTTCAGAGCCCGCTCGTAGCCCTCCAGGAGGAGCGTCTTGAGCAAGGGTTTTGCCAGACCTACGAGGTCCGCCCCTAGCGATATCGACTTGGCAGCCCTCAAACCGTCCCAGACCCCCCCGCTAGCTATTATAGTAGCGTCGGGGGCTACGTACCTGGCCTCTACAATGGCGGCTGGGGTTGGTATACCCCATGAAGAGAGCGCCTCTGCCACGACTCTCCTCACGTCGTCCTCTGGGAGCCTGTGCTTTTCCACGGAAACCCAGTTTGTGCCGCAGGCCCCCGCAACATCGAACATTCTGATGCCCTTCGAGTAGAAGACCGAGACCGCCTCCATTGAGAGCCCGTTCCCGACTTCCTTGACTATTAAAGGGACTCCCACAGTCTTCGACAGTCTAACTACTGCCTCGACCACCTCAACGGTAAACCCTGTCTCGCCC
>JAGDWK010000080.1 GCA_023256015.1 Thermogladius sp. | reverse complement strand
CAGGGCTGGTGTGGACCTGGAGGTATACAGTTGGCCGGAGGTCCTCAAGCCGAGTTTGAAGTGCTACGACTGGGACAGGATGCAGTACCGGGCTGGTTGTATAGTTGAGGACTTGTACAGGGGGGTCTCGAGTCTAGACGAAGGGGGTTATTTCGTCGGGGTGGGAATGATCGACGGTTACGAGCCTGGCTTAAACTTTGTGTTCGGACTCGCGGAGCCTCGCAAGAGGACGGGAGTAGTCTTCACTAAGAGGCTGAGGGAGGAGTTCTACGGGAGGTCGGCTAAGTTCGACCTCTACGTAGAGCGGGTAGCGAAGGAGGTGGTGCACGAGTTGGGACACCTACTCGGCCTACCCCACTGCCACAATAGGAGGTGTGTAATGAGCTTCAGTAACAGTATAGTCGATGTCGACTCCAAGGAGAGGTTCTTCTGCGACGAGTGCTCGCTTACTCTTAAAAAGCTGGTTTTAACCTAGATGTCGAGAACGAAGTAAGCGGTCCATTTGTCGTCTTTCAAGATCCTCATCAGACTGTATGTGACGGCCTTGACCTCAACACGGCCCTCGTGTAGCGAGGGGTCGAAGACTTCCCCAACGCACCTACCGCTAACTCTGTAGTTGAGCTCGTTGCCCCTCCTCTCAATCTCTAACTTGTGTACCTCGAGGTCTCTACACATAATCCTCTCAGAGTAGTACACTGTGAGGAGGGCCTCGAGCCACCTGTACAGCAAGTTCTCAAGGTCGAACCCTTCGGCGCTAACACTTCTCTCCAATACCGGTCTAACGCTCTTAGTGTCCACCATGCTCTCGAAGAGCGCTAGCCCCGCGTTCTCGAGAAGCTCCAGTATGTCGCTCCCCACCGCCTTAACGTATATGTCACCCGTGTGTTCCAGGTAGTAGAACCTCCCCTCCGGGTCCTCGTATACAATTTTTTCCTCAACCAATTTGGGCACCCTCAAACTTATTGGTCTCCCCAAGGTCGGAGATTTAATCGTGAATTAACCCAAAATATTCTTTGAGTGAGGGATCGTATTGCCTAAGGAGGGTTTTGAACCATACCCCGAGTACGTCGACAAAACCTACCAGCCAGACCCTGATACTCATGTGATAGTCACGTTCAGAGTCAAGCCGGCCTCCGGGTTCACTGTAGAGGACGCGGCCGGCGGGGTAGCGGCGGAGAGTAGCACTGGCACTTGGACCACGCTGTTCAGCTGGTACGACGTCTCGAGGGTTAAGAGGTTAAGTGGTAGGGCCTACTACTTCAAGGACTTGAAGGACGGGTCTTACATTGTTAGAGTAGCCTACCCCGTCGAGCTGTTCGAAGAGGGGAACATGCCGGTATTCCTGGCTAGTATAGCTGGCAACGTCTTCGGCATGAGGAGAGTTGAGGGTCTAAGAGTAGAAGATATTTACCTGCCGAAGCAGTTCCTCCAGTACTTCAAAGGCCCCTTCAAGGGCGTTAAAGGGGTAAGAGAGATATTCAAAGTCTACGACAGGCCCATTGTGGGGACTGTGCCTAAGCCCAAAGTGGGCTATACTCCAGAGGAGGTCGAGAAGCTAGCGCTCGAGCTTCTAATGGGAGGGATGGACTACATAAAAGACGACGAGAACCTGGCCAGCCCTAGCTTCTGCCGGTTCGAGGCCAGGGCAAAGTCGATCATGAAGATCATCGACAAAGTGGAGAAAGAGACTGGTGAGAGGAAGGCTTGGTTCGCCAACATAACTGCAGACGTAAGAGAGATGGAGAAGAGGCTTAAGCTGGTGGCAGACTACGGCAACCCCTACATAATGGTCGACGTCGTCATCACGGGCTGGTCGGCCCTGACCTACATTAGAGACCTCGCGGAGGAGTACAAGCTAGCGATACACGCTCACAGAGCGATGCACGCTGCTATTACGAGGAACCCCTACCACGGTATCTCGATGTTCGTGCTCGCCAAGCTGTACAGGATCTTAGGGGTGGACCAGCTACACATAGGTACGGCAGGCGCGGGCAAGCTCGAGGGCGCCAAGTTAGACGTGGTCAGGATAGCCAAGATGCTCAGGGCGGAGGACTACCAGCCCGACCCCGACGACGACTTCCACCTACCTCAGAAGATGTACCACATCAAGCCAATGATGCCCGTGTCGTCTGGCGGCCTACACCCCGGCAATCTACCAATAGTGGTCGAAGCCCTTGGGACGGACCTCGTCATGCAGATAGGTGGAGGTACAATAGGCCACCCAGACGGCCCCAGAGCGGGAGCTACAGCAGTTAGGCAGGCTCTCGACGCTATAATAAAGGGGATACCCCTAGACGAGTACGCGAAGGACCACAAGGAACTCGCGAGAGCCTTGGAGAAGTGGGGCTTCGCCAAGCCTATATAGCCCGCACTTCTAGCCTCCGTAGGTCACATACTCTTTTTTTACCTTACCCAGGCATGCTTAACTACAAGACTTATCACAGCTAAGGGGTTGGTGTTGGTTATGGTTAAGACTTGGCTCAAACTAGCCTACTCGCTAGCGCTCTTCGGGGCATTGTCCGCAGCAGTCTTGTCAGGGCTCCTGAGGGGTCTGGACTACTATGTTTACGAGCAACTAAGGTTTGACAACGTCGTGGTTGTAGGGATCACGAGTACGGCGAGCGTGGTTTTCCTCGGCGTAGTCTGGGTCGTAATGGCTGTTGTAGACCTCGTCCGCTCAAGGGGGCTTAGAGAGCATACTTACGACGTGGCGGTTCTACTGGTGTTATCCGTCTTGTTCGACGCGGCCTTCAAGCTGGTTTTCAGAGTACCGCGGCCGGGCTTGAGCGGCC
>JAGDWK010000086.1:6900-17831 GCA_023256015.1 Thermogladius sp. | reverse complement strand
GCACATAAAACCCGACATTATACTACTAGGGCCCGACCAGTGGATAACACCAGAAGGGCTTAGCGACAAACTAGAGAGGAGGGGAATACGCGGGGTGAGAGTAATGAGGTTGCCCGAGCGGATAGGGAACGACCTCTACAGCACGAGCGGCATTATAAGGAGGGTCTGTAGCCAGATAGGTGGTGTTAAAAACAAGAGCTGTGAAGAGGGTGGGCCGGCACAGACATAGCTCTTTGACCGGGCGGCCTCGGTGATGTGCTCTAGTCGGCCGTTAAGGCATCCGAGGTAAGATGTGGTTGTTCGCAGGCTTGAATTTTCCGAGAGGGCGCTACCAGCAAGAAGTGGAGTGGCAGGCTTATAAGATGGCTGTGTATCCCTCATTAACATGACAAGCTTACATGCGGGTCGCCAAGATACGCCCATATACGCGAGCAGGGGAGACGTTAGACTCCTGCTTATATACCTATTGATAATCTCCGTTTCGATATCTTCGGCGAGTATTCTCGTCATACTTTCTGGTCTTAGCGCAAGCTCGGCGGCTTTCTGGCGACTTTTTATCGCCACGGTGTTTTTGTTGCTCTCGAGAAGGAAGTTTGTTAGACCCAGCGGTTTTAGAGCTCTCGCGGTCTCGGCGCTCTCAGGTGTTTGCCTGGGGCTGCACTTCGCCTTGTGGATGGAGAGCCTGTTCCTCGTACCTGTCTTCGAGAGCACGCTGCTGGTCGACACTTATCCTCTTCTATTGCTCGTGATGGAGAGGCTAGCCCTTGGCGGCCAGGTCAGGGCTAGGGAGGTGGTCGGCCTCCTGTCGGGTGCGGTGTTCCTGTACCTCTTCTTGGGCGGCCCCGGCCTTAAACTGTCAGAGGGAGACGTCTACGCTATGACATCGAGCCTCTTCGTCGCCTCGTACTTCCTGCTCGGCAGAGTCGCGAGGTCCAGGTTCGGCCTCAGTACAGTAGAGTACGTGATACCCACATACGCCACGGCCTCTCTCACCGCGCTCCTCTACAGCCTGGTAAAGGGCTCTTTCCAGGTTATAGACACGCCTCACAGAATCCTGTTCGCCCTACTCCTGGCCCTGGTGCCGATGATCGGCGGTCACACGCTCATGAACTACCTGCTCGGGTTCTTCAAGTCGAACATTGTAACGAGCATAGTCTTCACAGAGCCGATCGGGGCCTCGATCCTCGCGTACTTAGTGTTGGGCCAGGTGTTAGAGCCGTACAAGGTCTTACTGGGGCTGGGCGTGATCGCGAGCGTTGTGTTGGTGTGGGTGTGACGTCCTACTACTCCAGCTCCTCGACTCTCAGCCCGAGTAGCTCCCCGGCTAGCGAAAGCTCGTTGGACCAGTCTCCTAGTACTAGCGCGTAGTGGTTACCAATGCTCTCCCTGACGATCCTCTCAGCCCCCTTCATCTCTACCAGCACTTGCGTCCTACACATATCGCCCCGCCAAGACCACTGCTTGACCCTCCCAACGCCCACCCTGAGGGTCTCGAGGTCGGGGGTGAGCCTGTACACGGTCACGCCGGCCCCGACTGGGTAGTCGACGCTGACTCCCACGCCGAGACCCGACTCGAAGTGCGTCATCAGCCTGAACGAGGAGACCAGGGGTGCTGTACAGTGAGCTATTAGCACCTCGTCTCTCCTAACTACCGCCGGGTTCCCCATGAAGACAGGCTGCCTGGTCACGAGCTCGCCGAGCGCCATGGACAGGAGTAGCGGGACATCCCCCTCGCAGGCCGCGGGGAATAGCCGGGTGTTGAATAGCGCCATGGGTAGACAGGCCGTGACCCTCCTAAGCGTGATCAGGTCGAAGCACTTTACGGTCAACCCGCATAGACCGTGCCTCTTGGCGAGACTCTCGAGGGCGCTGTAGAGGCGGAGGGCTTTCTCGACCTCGACGCTGTCCACGAGCACTTCTCTCGCCTCTCTCAACACCGACTCTCGAAGTGGGGGCGGCGACGCGTCGAACTCCTTCAAAAGCTCCTCCATGGGTATGTAGACTACCTCGGAGCCCAGCTTTTTCTTGACCACCTCGGGGTCGACGCGGCTGTAGACGAGCCAGGGGCTGGCACCCCCGATGACGCCGAGCCTGCAACCCCTCAGGGTCTGCACGCCCTCGACGACCCTCACAATTCTCTCGACGAGCCCGGCGGCGTCCTCGGGGCCCCTGTACTCGCCGAGCCTGACCCTCCTTCCACGCCTCCTGAGGAGAGCCGCGGCTTCGAGCGTGGCCGGGAGGCTGTTGTAGGCGTAGTGGTAGAGTACGTACGTTAGCTGGCACCTCTCGCCGAGGGCCACGATGAGCTCTTCAGTGCCGCCCGTGGCCACGACCACAACGCCTACGTCGCAGTCGGTCAGCCTGCTAACATGCTCTGTCTCCGTGACCAGCCCGGCAAACAGGCCCCCGAGCCCCCTCGACGCGAGTCCCTGCTCCACGTCCCTCGAGAGGCGCGAGCCGAACTCCAGCCCCAGCTTAGAAGATGCGACAACTACCTTGACCACGAGGCCACTCCCCGAGCCTCAAAAGTCTCCTTCGAGCCCAAGAGATAAATACCTTAACATGCCTATGAGGCGCACACAGATTAGATCCTCGGCTTCTCTCGATAACGGTGTCATCGCCACGTAGGGGAGTGAACCCCACGTAAGGCGTTTAACGTAATACCCTTATACTCGATATTTGTTATCGGGTGACCTCGGTGAGCCTCTACGAGGTACTCGCCTCCCTGGTCTCAGGGCTGATAGTCGGCTTCTCCTAGGACTGGTGGGGGGAGGGGGGTCCATCCTCGCTGTTCCGCTACTACTCTACTTCGTTGGGCTCGAGAACTCCCCAGACGCGGCGCACGTGGCGATAGGCACGACAGCTCTTGCTGTGGGTGTTAACGCCTACGTCAACTCCTACATACATCTAAGGAAGAGAAACGTCTCGCCTTGTATAGGCCTCGTGTTCGCCGGGGTGGGTTTGTTCGGCTCTCTGACGGGCGCCTACCTGGGGAGGATCACGCCGGGGAGGAGCTTGTTGACGTACTTCGCTATAGCGATGATCACGCTCGGTGTTTACATGGCCGCGAGGAAGGAAGCCCCGAGGGCTGGGACTATCCACGAGGTCGACAGGGTGGTCAAGGCGTTCGAGGAGTGCCGGGTGATAACGAAGGCTACGACCATCAAGGTAGGGTTTTTCGGCTTCCTCGTAGGGTTGCTCAGCGGGTACTTCGGGATCGGGGGAGGGTTCCTAATAGTCCCAAGCCTGATGTTCTCGGCCGGTCTCTGCACAACCAGGGCCATCGGTACGAGCCTGATAAGCGTCGGCACGTTCGGCGTAGCCAGCGGGGTCGAGTACGCGTTAACCGGCCACGTTGTACCCAGCATAGCCTTCCTTTACGTTCTAGGTGGTGTGGTCGGGGGCTACCTTGGGACAAACCTCTCGGTCAAGACCCCTAGAGATAAGCTGAGGGTTCTATACGGTCTCATCACCGTGTCCGTGGGGTGTTACATGCTTGCCAGGGTACAAGGCTTGATATGATGAAAAAGCTCTCGTCTTTTACTAGGATAGCGCGGTGTTTACGGCCCTGCTTAACCGTATTCAACGGGCTTGTTGAGCAACGTGCACGGACCTCAAGTAGTCTATAGGAACGTCTGGCCTGTACCAGACTCCGCCGCTTCTCCTGGCGAGTAGGGCCGCCCGCACCACGTTTAGACCTACGTTGTAGGCGTCTCTAACGGCCTGCTCGTCCTCGAGCGGGTCGACGCTGTGCGTGTAGGCTATCGCCCATGGGGGTATTAGTACTCCCATACTGTTCATAACGATCATCATGTAGGATAGCGCCATCATAACCCCGCTGTCAGCTCCCACGGCTATAAAGCCCGCCACCTTACCGTCTAGGAGGCTTCTACCCGCGTGGAATATCATGTTTTCCAGGCTCGTTAGGCGATCGATGAAGTTCTTCAGTACCCCGCTCGGCGCGTACCAGTAGACCGGGGTTGCCAAGATGAACCCGTCCGAGTCGATGAGCTTCTTTGCCACATCGTTGAAGTCGTCGTTGAATGCTGGGCAGGGGAAGTAGCACTTCTTGACGTCCTCGCTCACGCAGCCCATGCAGGGGTTTATCCTGTAAGCGTATAGCCGGACCTCCTCGACACTCCCCCCTGCGTCTTCGACGCCCCTGGCAGCCACCCTGGCCAACTTGCTGGTTGCCCCGTTCTCGTGTGGGCTACCGTTCACAATAACGATCTTAACCACGAGGACCACCCCTTTATCTTGAGAGTAGAGAGAGCAGGTGACAGTGCTTGATTAAAGACGGAGGAGCTCTTTTATATCTTTTCGAGAACCCTCCCGATCAGGTCCATCACGGACTTGATCATGTACTCCAGTTTGCCCTCCTCTATGGGCTCGAATATTACCTCGACCACGGGGTCTGTCCTCGAGAACCTGAGGTAGACCCAGCCAACCCCCTCGTCGAATATCTTCAGTCCGTCTATCATCTCGATCTCCCTCATGTCCAAGGCCCTCGTTAACTCTCTGGCAAACAGGCCTCGCTTCTCGAACGGGAGGTAGATCTCCTTGACCACCCTGTGTATCAAGGGAAGCCTCGAGACAGCTTCGTTGATGTCGGACCTGCTCGCGAACACCAGGAGCTTCATAGCCGTGAATATAGCGTCCGGACCGTAATGGAACTCCGGGTAGATTATAGAGCCCCTCTCGTCCGCCGCCAGAGCGTAGGACGTGTTGATCTTCTCTGATAGGCCCATGAGCCCTGTCTCGGCCAGCTCTACTTTACCGCCGAGCCTTTCCACGAACTCGACTATGGCCCTCGGCGTCGTCTCTGGGAGGAGTACCCTGCTCCCAGGCCTCTCGGTCAGGACCACCTGCGCCATTAATGCCACGAGCTTGTCGCCGGCGACCAAGCCGTGCCTGTCGGTGACCAGCGTTAGTTTGTCCCCGTCGTTATCAAAGATGAACCCCAGTTTGAACCCTGTCCCCTTCACTATCGCTATGCTGGAGTCGACCAGCTCCGTGAAGGCCTGTCTCCTAATAGCCCTCGGCGTCCTCACATCTGTACAGTTCGAGTAGTACAGGGGGAGCTTCGTCTTGAAGAAAATATCCGCTATAACCTTGGAGACAACACCACCGCCGCAGTCCACTAGGACTTTCGAGAGCTTACTACCATCAACCTCCTCTAGGTCGAGTAGAGTGGACGCCTCCTCCGCGTACAGCTTTTCGAGCCCGTTCTCCTCGACGAGGAAGCCGGCGTCTATCTCGGCAGACCTCCTCAACTGCTCGCGGAAGAAGACGTCCTCGATCTTCCTCGCCAGGTTCTTGGGTAGGAACTTGCCCTCCCTGTCGAAGACCTTGACGCGGATCTTTGCGTACTCGCCTTGTAAGGTGTTCACGTAGACCCCGCCGCTCGTCCTCAGCCTCTTAACGCCGAACGTGATAAAGGGGAGGGGTGTGTAGCCGGCGTACCTCACACCGACCCCAACAGACATGAACCCAGCTATCATGCTCTGTAAACCTACGTGGCTGGCCGGCGAGATGTCGCTGCCCGCTATCACGCTCTCGCCCTCCCTCAATATACTGCCGATAGCCGAGCCCAGCTTCACGAGGAACTCCGGCGTTATGTCGATATTCAGTATACCGGTCAAGCCCCAGGGCTCGAAGAGTACCCTACTCCACCTCACGCCCCACCTAATGTCGGAGGAGACCGTTGTGTACGGGTCGATGATCTTCATAGGCCAGATCTTGACCCTCGCTTTTACGCTCGCCCCCCTACCTACGCGTGTCTCGTCGCCTATAACAACACCTTCCGATACGACGACGTGGTCTCCGAGGGTGACCTTCTCGCCGATCACCGCCCCCTCCACAACGCTCGCGCTACCGATGTAGGCGTTGTCGAAAACGATCGAGTTCTCCACTCTACTGCCCTCCTCTACCACAACGTTGCTACCTATAACAGTATAGGGGCCCAACGTGGAGGATATGATCTTGGAGTTGTTGCCGACCACCACAGGAGGTATGACCCTCTCGACGTCTACGTGCGCGTTCCTGCCGATGAAAACGCCCGGCCTGACTTCTCGCCCCTCTATCCCGCCCGGTAGTGCGAGCCTCCGGGACAAGAGGTCCACGTGTGTGGCCCTGTACTGCTCTATGTCCCCTATGTCGCTCCAGTAGTAGTCGTCCACTCTCATGGCGAAGACTCTGAAGTTACCTGCGAGGAGCCGGGGGATCACGTCGGAGGCGAAGTCTAAACTGCGCTTAGCCTCCAACTTCTTGAAAACGTGGGGTTCGATAACGTAGATACCCGTGTTTATGATGTCGCTGAAGACCTCGTTCGGCGAGGGCTTTTCCTTAAACCTCAGCACCCTCCCCCTCTCGTCTAGCGCCACGATACCGAACCTCGTGACGTCCGTCTCCCTCCTGACGGCCATGGTCAAGTCGGCCCGGTTATCGAAGTGGAACTCGACCAGCCTCTTCAAGTCGATGTTCGTGACGACGTCGCCGCTGATCACTAGTATCGTGTCGTCCCAGCCGATTAGCTCGACGAGGTTCTTGACACCCCCTGCCGTCCCCAGCGGCTTCTCCTCTACAGCGTAGTGGAGCCTAACCCCTAGGTCTGCCCCGTTGTGAAGGTGGGACATTATTACGTTGGGTAGGTAGTGAAGGGTGACGCCTATGTCGCTGATGCCCGTGTTCTCCTTCAAGTGCTTGATCAGCCTTACAATGATCGGCGTGTTTGCCAGAGGGATCATCGGCTTAGGCCTTGTCACTGTCAGGGGTCTGAGGCGAGAGCCCTCTCCTCCAGCCATTATAACTGCTTTGACCAAACAGGTTGCACCTCAGCAACGCCAACCGTCTTCACGGCAAAAAGCTCTGACACGGGTTCGCTCATCACGTGCAGGACCCAGATAGGATTATTTGCTCCACGGTATAAAAGCGTGACAACACAGTTAATAAGAGCCGTTTCCAATTCCAATCCTAGGAGTTAGGTGTTTCGAACAGTGCTGAAGAGCATAGACTGGGGCGAAGTGAAGAGGAAGAGGGAGGAGTTCTGGAACAGCAGCCCGGCGTACAGGGCTATCTACGAGAGAATGGTCAAGCAGGGCTACCACTTCATAGGCACCATAGGAGTTGTTAAGAGGTGCCACTGGAGCAAAGAGGCCGTCCTGAGGAACAGGTTCTGCTACAAGTGCCTCTGGTACGGTATCGAGAGCCACAGGTGCATCCAGATGTCCCCTGTTGCCGCGTGGTGCTGGAACAGGTGCCTCCACTGCTGGAGGATACAGCCCGAGGACATAGGCCTCCACTGGGACGAGACGAGAGTCCCAGTGGTCGACGACCCGGAGGTCCTCGTAGAGGAGAGCATCAAGGTACACAGAGAGATAATGGCGGGCTTCAAGGGCAACCCCAAGGCAGACCAGAAGAGGGTGGAGGAGGCCATGAACCCGAAGCACGCCGCCATAAGTTTGACGGGGGAACCCCTCCTTTACCCACGGCTGGGCGAGCTCATTAAGGAGTACCACAAGCGGGGGATAACGACCTTCCTCGTCACCCACGGTACGAGACCCGACGTGCTCGCAAACCTAGAGGAGGAGCCGACCCAGCTCTATATAAGTATTGAGTCGTGGGACAAGAAGTCCTACGAGGAGTTCAACAGGCCGCTCGTCCCTAGAGCCTGGGAGCTATTCCAGGAGACGCTCGAGATAGTGAGGAGCTTCAGGTCTCCCACAGTGTTCAGGTTCACGATAGTCAAAGGGTACAATGACCACGAGGAGGCTCTGAGGAGCTTCGCCAAGATGGTAGAAAAAGGCAACCCAACCTACATCGAGGTCAAGGCCTACATGTTCCTAGGCGGTAGTAGGGGCAGGCTGACTCTCGCGAACATGCCCGACCACGAGGACATAAGGAGGGTAGCCCAGAGGCTGAGCGAGCTGACGGGGTACAAGGTGCTCAGCGAGAGCATACCGAGTAGGATCGTGCTGTTAAGCCGGATCGACAAGCCTATTAGGCACGGGAAGGGCTGTCCCGACGGAGTAGAGCACCCTGAGAAGTGGTGCCCGGTACTAACTAGAGAGTACGAGGAGAGAGAGGACTAAAAATCACATACTGAGTAGGATGATAGCAGCGAACATCAGCGCCGTCGCAACGGCTTTCTTCACGGTCAAAGACTCTTTCAGTAGAATAACGGACATCGCAACAACGAAAAGCAGGCTCGACTTATCTACAACGACGACCGGGGTAGTAGGGCCTTTCTGGAGCGCCATGAAGTAGAGAAGCCACGAGAGCGCGCCGGCTACACCGCTCAACACGATGAACAAAACGTCTCTCGAGGTAAGGGTCCTCAGTAGTCCTGGGCCTTGGACCACTAGCATGAACCCTACAGTGAACAACATCATGACAACAGACCTCACCGCCGTCGCCGTTACAGAGTCTACACCAGAGAGCCCGACTTTCGCCAAGATCGTCGCGAGCGCGGCCATGAAAGCGTCTAGGAGTGCGTAGACAAGCCAGTCCTCCACTTAAGACACCGTTAACAAAGCCCAGTATGCGTGTATCAACTATAAAAGGCTTGGGTGTTCAGAACAAGTCCTCGTCCTGGACGTAGTCCTTACCTGTCTTGAGCGCGATCCACGCCTTCTGTAGTTCGCTACCTAAGTAGATGGCGTGGTCTAGTAACTCTATTAGGCCCCTCCTAGCTATCTCCCTGCCAATAGACACCGGCTCTGTACCGCAGAAGACGTAGTCGGGCCCGCTCTCACCAGTCTTGTAGTGCTCTACGACAATGCAGCCGTGCTCTCTGTCCACCCAGACCTTGAAGAAGCCCCTAGGGTCGAGCCTCACGGGCTCTAGTAGCCCAACCGTCACGGCGTTTACGGGAAGAGTGCCCCTGGCCTCCCGGCTCCTCTTGCTCTTCAGGTAGAGGAGGTTAACGCTGTAATCCTTTGGGGGCTTCCCCTCGTAGCGAGCCATGGAGGCGAGCCTAACGGCCTTCGCGAGCTCGCCTACGCAACCCCTCGTCTTGGTACTCCCCTCGGTTGTGAGCAGTAGCTCCACCCCCAGCTCCACGGCTATCGAGGCGAGGACCGCGTTGACCCCGTGGCAGTCAGCGTCGATGAACTCCGTGACGTTGCCCACCCCCATCATGAGAGGGGTATCTGGGAACCTCTCTCTGAAGTCTATGTACGATTTAATGCTCTCCAGCAACCCCATGAGGGGTGGGTGGAGTACGGGGTCCGCGATCACTTTAGCGAATCCCTCTCTCCTCAGCTCGCTCACCAGCCCCCCTAGACCTTCGATGGAGCTCTGCCCACTCGCTTTAGACGCGCCAGGCGTGACCACGATTGTCGTGTCGCGGGGTGCGAGCCGCCTCACCAGGTCTAGGACCTCCCCGTTTGACACGAAAACCAGGTCGACGCCCTCCTTAATCGCCGCCTCTACCTCGCTGGGGTAGTAGGCGTCCACTCCCACCGGAACGCCCAGCCTGCCGCGGAGCCTTCTGAGGATAGACCCGATTTTTTCCGGCCTATCCTCTCCTGCTTCTCCTCCGACGACTACTACGTCGGCGCCGTTCTCGACGAATCTCTTGGCTGCGGTGACGGCCTCCTCCTCGCTTAGCTCCACAGCGTCGCTCACCTCGGCTACTACGAGTGGCCTTACGCGAGACACCGGTTTTGCGACAGGGCCAGACCCGATGGTGAAAACGCGCTTCTCCCACGAGCTCTCCTCAACTCTCTTAACCAACTCCTTCTCGCGCTGTGACCTGTAGCCTTCCAGTAGCGTGTCCGCGGGCTCTACGGGAGAGAACCTAACGCCTTCTCTGAGGGCCTTGATAAACAGTGGTATGTCCTGGAGGAATCGGGGCCCCTTAACGATGCTAACACCGAGCTCGCGGGCAACCTGAGAGAGGTCGCCTCGAGTGAAGCCGGGGACCACAACTAGGTCGAAGCCCCGGACGATGTCTCTCCGGGGCTCGAGCACCCGCCTTATAAAGGTTGCCGTCATGAAGGCTGCCACGTCTATATCGGCCACTAAGACGTCGTACTCGCCGGGACTCAGGCCGCTTTCTTTGAGCACCCTCTTCAGCATCTCGCTAGCTAGCCTGCCGGTCACAAAAAGCACCCTCAAGCGTAGACACCTCTCTCCCTGAGAACGTCGAGAACGCGGCCCGGGTTCTCGAGGACTGCCACCCCCGGTATTTCGGTTAACCTTTTTATGATGCCCACGTAGTAAGGGTGGGGCTTAACCCTTATCTCGACGTTCAACTTTATAGCGCCGTACGGGCACGCTCTAGCACACAGCTCGCAGAGGGTGCACTTCAACAAGTCTACTCTGACTTTGAACTCGTGGTCGCTGCTCAGAGCCCCTGTGGGGCAGGCCGTACTCGCAACGCAGCTGCTACAGGACTCGCACGCGTCGCGGTCTATCAGTAGCGGTATCCTCGACGCTGTCTCGTTCAGGTCGGAGGGGACCACGAGGACGGGGGTACCCGTCTTTATCGCGTGACTTACGAGGTTAGACACCAGTGAGTCCGCTATACCGTGCACTATCTTGGCCACCGTGTTGATCGTAGCGGGGGAGACCACCACGAAGCTGTACACGCCCTTGTACAACCTACCGGTTCTCGGGAAGCTGTGCCCCTCGTCCCTCTCGTAAACCACCTCGTTCGGGTACCCGCCGCGCACAACCTCCTCTAGCATTCTAATCATACCGTACATCTTCAAGACCTCTTCGCCAGCCCTCGAGACGAACACGGTAACCGGGACATTCCTGCTCCTGAGTGCTCGTATGGCTTGTAGCGACTCGTTGATGAAGACACCGGACCCGGTTATAGCCCAGGCTATGCCCTTCAACTCACACCTCCTCTATGTCCTCGATGTAGGCTAGGTTGAAGTCGAGCTCTTCAACGCGCCTGAGCCTGGCCCTCACCACGAACCTGC
>JAGDWK010000086.1:0-6800 GCA_023256015.1 Thermogladius sp. | reverse complement strand
AGGTTGAAGTCGAGCTCTTCAACGCGCCTGAGCCTGGCCCTCACCACGAACCTGCCGTACTTCACCTCTACTAGGACGTCGAGGTCGCTCGTCTTCAGGGTGCTGTAGTCGTAGGGGTCTTCGGGCTTGTGGTCGAACCTCCTCTTTATCGCGACTTTCGCCCTTGTCCTGTAAGGCTGCGACAAGATCGACCTCTCGATCAGCCTTTCCAACAGCTCTGCGTCCTCGTTGCTCTTCAAGGGTATGCCCGTGAACTGGTGGACCACCATGCCCAGCGCGAGGCCTGCCTCGAACACCGCGCGGTCTCTCTCGGTCACCTTGGTGCTGAAGTAATTAGCTGCCCGGTCAGACATAGAACCGACCACTGGGTTTAATTACCTAGGCTCAACGTATAATCACATGTATGGTGTAGCGTGTTGATAAAAGTGGTTTACCCGGAGGCGAGGTACTTCAAGGAGATCGTGGACGCTTTGAGTAAGATAGTCGACGAAGTGGCTTTCCAGTTTCAAAAGGATAAGCTCAAGATCACGGCAATGGACATAAGCAATATCGCACTGATAGACATAGAGCTACCCGCAGAAGCGTTCAGCGAGTACAACGTAGAGGACCCGCTCAATATCGGGGTGTCGTTGTCCAACCTTAACAAGCTGTTCAGGAAGGCTAAGAAAGGGGACAGGCTCAACATCGAGGGTGACGAGGAGCACGTCGAGCTGACGCTAGTCTCTGCGACGAAGAGGCTCTACAGGTTCAGGAACCTCGACGTCAAGCCGCCCGAGATATCTCTCGCTAGCCTGGAGTTTAAAGTGGACGCCAGGCTTATAGCGGGCGGCCTCAAGGAGGCGGTCAAAGACGTGGAAAGCGTCTCGGAGAAGATAGAGTTCGAGGCGACCGAGGAGGCCCTAATAGTGAGGGGTAAGGGTACCGGGACCGTCGAGGCCAAGTACCAAGTTGGGTCGCCGGCTCTCGTGTCCCTCGAGGTAAAGGAGAGGAGCAAAGCCAGTTACCAAGTCTCCTACGTCTCCTCGGTGATCGGTCTCAGCAAAATATCCGACACGATAGCCGTCAGGTTCAGCACCGACTCCCCGCTCCAGCTGGAGTTCTCGCTTGGGGTAGGGAAGATACTGTACCTCCTAGCCCCCGCACTGTAGTTGGACTGACATGACGAGCAGGGTTCTAGAGGAGACGCTCAGGCTCGTCGAAGGGGTGGGGAGAGAGCTTAGAGAGCTCGGAGTCAACTACGTCGTCCTGGACGACCTAGCCACCGGGCTTTACGGGCTTGTCCAACCCATCGAAGAAGTGAGGGTGCTCGTCGACGCGGGTAGAGAAGACGATGTTACCCGAGCCGTGACTTCTGCGACACAGATGGGCTTCATACAGGCAAAGCTGAGGGCATCGTTGCAGGAGAAGGGGGTTGCCGCTGTAAACCTTGTCACACTCCCTCTCCTAGTGATCGAGACGGCTGCGGCCGGGCTTGACGTTGAGCTACTTAGAGAGTCTTTCGCGTATAGCCTGCTCGGGCTCGAGGTCAGGCTCCCCCCGCTAGAGGGGTTGATCGCGAAGCTGGTCGCGAGAGGTCAGTACCCCTACACCGCGAAGGGGCTAGCGCTCATGATTGCGTGGGCGGACAGCCTGTCCAAAGACCGCCTCAAAAAGTCCCTCGAGAAGGGCGGTGTCGACCCGGCCGTCTTGAAAGCGCTGTTAGCAGAGGCGTGGGGGCTGGCCTCTGGCTTAGCCCCCCTACGCCTCAAGGAGCGTGCCGTCCACGATTTGCTCGAAAGCTTATAACGGCTATTTACTAGAATCCTGTTAACTAGGCTGCGTTTTCATTAGCCTCGCGAGGGAAAACTGTATGGGTGAGCTGTTCAAGAGCCTCAAACCCCAGACGCCGGGCCAGGAGGAGATGCAGATAGCGCTGTCCAACAAGAAGTACGAGATCGTGGGGCTCTTCGGGCCGACAGGGTCTGGTAAAAGCCTCTTCAGCCTGCTTTACGGTGTCGACGCCGTGCTTAGCGGGGAGTACAGGAGGTTCGTCATCTCAAGGCCCGTAGTCGACGTGACGACTGGTCGAGAGCTCTCGATGGTCGAGCTCGGAGAGATGTACTACGATGTCGCCTCGAACTACATGAGCGATGTCCTGTCCGGCTACATCGAGGTAGAGAAGATAAAGGAGCTGATCAAGCAGGGCAAGATCGTCATAGCCGACACCCACTACTTGAGAGGCAGGACGTTCGACGACTCGATCATATTCCTAGACGACGTCCACAGCGTGCCCGTCGAGAGCGCTGTGGAGCTGATAACTAGGATAGGCAGGAACAGCCGTCTTATCGTGGCCGGAGACCCGGTCTTTCAGAGGGAGCACGGTAGTAGAGATAGCGCTTCGTTGCTGAGGGAGGTGCTCCTGGGCGAAGAGTCGGCGAGAGTCGTCGACCTCGGGCTCAAGGACATAGTCAGGCCCGGTGCGCGCAGGGGGGTTAAGCTGATACTAGAGACTAAGCTGAGGACGAGGAAGCTGAAGGACAGCGAGAAGATGATCGTCGACGCCGTAAAGATCAGGGCCCCCGACGCCGAGGTAATCACCGCTGTCGAGTTCATCGACGAGAAGAAGTCTGTCGGGCTAAAGACGGAGAGCCTACCCGACGCCCTGATAGTAGTCAAAGAAGGCTACATCGGGAGGTTGATAGGGAAGGGGGGCGAGAGGATAACCGCTGTCGAGAGCGACACGGGTCTCAAACTCCGCGCCGTGGAGCTGTCACTGGACCTGAAGCCGCTGGTGAGGTCGATACACCCCATAGGCTGGATCCACAAGCACATCGTCGACGCCGACTTCGCGGGCCCGGACCTCCTAGTCAAGGTGAGCTCGGACGCCTACCCCGCCTTCGTGGGGCAGAAGGGGGCCCATGTCAGGTTCATCGACGCGGTCATGAGGAGGCTAATGGGGGTCGGGGTCAGAGTCATAGAGGTCGAGGCCCCCAAGGAGAAGCGTGGAGAGGAGAAGAAGAGCAGTAAGTAGGCTAGCTCAAGCTATTTTTCCGTTGATCAGCCTTATCGTCTTCTTGGCCGAGTTCAACAGCCCCTCGTACAAGAAGTGTGTCGAGACGAGGACGGCCTTCGTATTAGAGAGCTCCCTCAGCACCGCCAGGAGCCTGGACACGTTGGACGAGTCTAGACTATTGAACGGCTCGTCCAGCGCGTAGACCTCCGCCTTAACCGACAGGGCTCTTATCAACGAGCAGAGCTTTGCCTGCCCCGCGCTCAGCTCCCGCGACTTCCTTTCGAGTAGCTTCTCCGCTTCGAAGATCTCGATTAGACGCTTCATGAAGTCCTCGTCTACTCTACCTGACAGCCTGCCCCCCATCGTCAGGTTGTACCTGCAAGTCCCCCGTAGTAGAATAGGCTTGTCGTGGGAGTATACAAACTTGCTCTTTAACTCGGCGAACTCCCTCTTGCTGGTGTTCCAGGCGTCCAAGCCGTCGACAATTACGCGACCCCGGCTGGGTCTCAGGTTGAGCGAGACTATCTTCAGCAACGTGGTCTTCCCCGACCCGTTGGGCCCCACCACGAGGTACAACCCCGGGCCGTCGATGGACAGGCCCACTTCCTCGAGAGCGTACTCTCTACCATTGTACGTGTGGCTCACGCCTTCTAGGACGACCTCCAAATCCTCTCACCCATAGTCTTCAACGCCAACGTTATCAGGGCCGTGATCGAGATCAAGACTAGCCCGACGCTGATGGCGTCCTCGTAATTTCCTATAGACGTCTCGAGGGCTATCGCAGTAGTGAGCACGTTCGTGTACCCCTGAATCCCGCCGCCGGCAATGAGGGCGACCCCTAGCTCCCCAATGGCCCTCGAGAACCCCACCAGGTAAGACGTGAAGAGGTCAGGTATTATCTCCCTCGCCACTATCCCGAAGAGGCCTCCGCTCGTTAGGCCCAGTGATGCTGCCAATTCGCTCACTACGCTGAGGCTCCTCCTGACGGACCTGTACAAAACGACCGCTGAGACCGGCAGGGCGACGAGACTCTCGCCTATCACGATAGCCCATGGAGTGTAGAGCAAGTTCAGCGGGGCGAGGGGGCCCCTAGGGTAAAGTAGCATGTAGGTCAGGAGGCCTATGACAGTCGTGGGGACGCCAACTAGCGACTCTAAAAAGCCCGCGACGACGTTAGCCACGCTCTCCCGGGCACGGGCCAGGGAGAACGACAGAGCAAGGGCGGCTATGAAGGATACGAGTGAAGCCAGCCCGGATATCCACAGGCTTCTCAGCGTGATGTCGAGGAGGCTCTCCAAGGCTCGACACCCGGATGGAAAAATGCTTCTTGAGGGATAAAGGCGTGGCCGCGTCAGGCGAGCCTGCTCAGCTCGACCCAGGCGGACTCGACAACTGTCAGGTTTTGGAGGGCTGGGTTGAAGAGGTCCTTGTACTTTGAGGCTATTAACTGCTGCCCTCTCGTGTTCAAGTACTCGGCGAGTAGGAGTGCCAGGTTACTCACGTCCTTGCTCCTGCAGCTCTGGCTAGAGGAGACGTAGAAGCTGTAGACGTTGATCAGTAGCTTGGGGTCTCTAAGGAGTACAACCAGGTTGCTGATCTTGCCCTGTGATACGAGGCTCTGGAGCGTCCCGACGTCCGTTAGGGTGTACGCCTTGAGGTTGTCGGCCATTAGAAGGGTCTGTGCCATGCCCTGTCCCGAGACTAAATACCAGGCCTTACCGCTGGGGTCGAGCCCCGCGAGCTTCCAGAGCTGTAGCTCCCTCACATGAGTCCCGGAGTTGTCGCCCCTACTCACGAACTTGGCCAAGCCCTTTTCACCCGCCTCGTAGATCCTCTTGAAGGCGTCGACAGCCGATGCGGCGTTAGAGACTCCAGCCGGGTCGTCCTTTGGCCCCACTATCACGAACTCGTTGTAGGCGAAGATGCTCAGCCTGACGATGCTGCCGTTGAGAAGGTACTTCAGCTCGAGTGAAGGGGCGTGGGTGAAGCCCAGGCAGGCCGAGCCGTCGCTTAACAGTCTCAACGCCTCGCCACTCCCTTTAGCGAGGACGCTGAACTCGACACTCAGCCCGGTAGCGTTCTTGAAGTCCGCCAGCAGGTCGTCTAGCAGGTGGGTCTGGTACAAGCTAGTCGTCGTCGACACTGTAACTCTAGTAGGCGGTGCCTGCGCCCCGCTCGGGGTACTCGCGGAGCTGAACAAGTAACCGCCCGCGAACCCGGCTAGGAAGGCCGCGAGGAGCACGAGCACGATTACAGCCTTGCTCACGAGGAACACCCTTCGTCTAGACTCCGCCTTCAATTAAAAAACTTTCACCTCAACGTCGAGTACGACCTGGTATACTCGCGGCCCCACCATCCTGACGACCCTCTTGTTCGCGACGTTGAACCACTTGACGCCGACCTCGCCGAGCCTCTGGCTCAGGAGAGCCACGGCCTTCCCAAAGTAGTCCTCGCCCTTAGCAGCCTTAACGTGGAGGTACACGTGCACCATTCCTTTGCCGTCCTTCAAGGCCATAACGGCGTAGGGGAGGTGGTCTAAGGCGATGTCCGGGTAGGGCATTAAGACCCTGTCGCTTGAGCCGGCGAGCCTCTCTTGGATCACTTTTACAGCGTCCCCTAGAATGGGCTCTACCACCCCCTCGACCTTGTTGAGCCTGACGTTCTCCACCATGTACCTGTACGCGTCTGGGTTGATGTCGATGCTGTAGACTTTGGACGGCCTGCTATACTTTGCGATTATAATACTGAACAAGCCGGCACCCGCGTACATGTTTAGAACCACTTCACCTGGCCGGACGAGGCCGGCGACCCTCTTGTGCTCGAAGCCTAGAACAGGGGACACGTACACCCTCGTGATGTCCACCTTGAAAAGGCAGCCGTGCTCCTTGTAGACTGTCTCGCTCCTCGGCTCTCCAGCCAGGTGAACGTACTTCCGGAGCCTGTACTCCCCTTGGACGCCAGGGTAGCCACCCCACACGCTCTTGACGTACTTGAACTCCTCCAAGATCCTCTCGGCGAGTCGCTTGAGCACGTCAGCCTCTATACCGGGCGGTATCCTGATCAGAGCTATGTCTCCTACGAACTCGATCCTCCCCCACAGCCTGCTCGCCACCTCCTCACCCAGCGTCTCGCGAGCCAGCCTTCTCAGCACCTTACCCCTGGACAACGTTACCCCCACGCTCAGACTGTCTCCCGACTACTGTTGATGGGGGTATCTGGACTTATAGTACTCGCAAAACTCTTTGATGGGGCACTCGTGGCAGGAGGGCTTCCTGGCTTTACAGGTCGCCCTGCCGTGTTGGATTAGAAGGAGGTGGGTCTCGAGGTACTTATCTGGCGGTAGGCAGCTTTGCCAGAAGCCGGATACTCTCTTGTACGAGCCTCCCTTCACGAAGCCTAGCCGTGTGGTTATCCTCTTGATGTGCGTGTCGACCGGGAAAGCCGGTTTCCCGAAGTAGACCAGCAACAAGACGTCAGCAGTCTTTTCGCCCACCCCTGGTAGGTTCATCAACACCCTCCGGGCCTCTGGGACGTCCATTTTCCTGACATCCGACTCGAACTCCTCGAGCCGGTCTCTTAGGTAGCTCGCCAATTCCACGATCCTCTTAGCCCGCTGAAGGTGTAGACCAGCGGGCTTTATCAGCTGAGCCAATTCGCCTGTGTCCAGCGAAAGGACCTTCTCGGGGGTGATTTCCCCGAGCTTGTTTTTCAAGTTGGAGAGCGCTTTGATAGCGTTCTTGTCGCTGGTGTTCTGGCTCAATAGGACGGCAACGAGGTGCTCGAAGAGGTTCCCTCTCGCAACTAGCCC
>JAGDWK010000014.1:7590-18420 GCA_023256015.1 Thermogladius sp. | reverse complement strand
ACCGGCCTGTTTCTAAAGGGGTCTACCACGTGTACTATACCGAACTCCTCGACGACCCTGCGTAGCTCGGCCGAGTTGGCCCACTCTCCTCTCGGTTCCCAGCCTAAAACGAAGCCCTGCGAAACCTCGCCCGCCTTGCTGAAGAACTCCCTGACCCATCTCACGGACTCCTCGTTGAAGGGGAGGCTCGGCGGAGTCTGTATAACTACGACCTCGGCCCTAAGAGCCTCCGCGACTCTCAAGGTCTCCTCTAACGCCTCAAGGTTCTCTTTAGTTGGCTTTAACAAGCCGTAGTTCGCGAGGTCGCCCCTCGGCTTCTTCTTCATCCTCTTCCACGTGGGTGAGTTCGGGGGGTGTGTTATGGCCTGCCAGGCTTTCACGGTGAACTCGAAGTCTCTCGGAGCCTCGCTCCTGAGGTTCTCCGCCCACTCGACGGTGGGGAGGTCGTAGAAAGTGTTCTGGAGCTCGACTAGGCTCAAGGACTCGTAGTACTTCTTCCTCGCTTTGGGGAACCCGCAGCAGCCTACCTTGACTACCATCACGGTTTACCCTGTGAACCACACGGCCTCGATGTTCTTGACGGACTCCAACATCTTCAGTTTATCCGCTATCAAGCTCGGCTGCTTTATGTCCGTCTTGGAGACGTCGACTATGATCTCGCACTCGGCGATATCGCCCCTCTTGATCACGACACACTTGGTCATCACAATATCGGCACCGTAGTCCGCCAGGTACTTCGTTATCTCGGCCAGCACTCCAGGCCTGTCCTCTATCCTCATCATTAGTCTAACCAGTTTCGCCGACACCGGGAGGGGTGTTATGACTATCTCCTTCTTGTCTCTGTCCCCGACCACCACCACGAACATGCCCTCCCGTATGTCGAGCGCCTCTCTAATTGTCAAGGGTATCGTGATCCTGCCTTTGGAGTCTACACGGACAAGCTCCTCTATCTTAACCATTCACGAGACCCCCTTTGCTACTTGTTTAATTTGTAAACGCCTTTTATAAGCTATAGCAAACAAACTGCTATCCAGAGCTGTGGTTTTCTACAGGGTTAACGCCCTTGGAAACTGGTCGGTGTTTCGCCACCCCGACTTCCACATCCCCCTACCGGACTAGCGGCGCTACTAGCGGCCGAGCTATTGTTTAAAACGATGAAAAGACTGCTAATCATCCGAGCAAATTGGCTTTCCTGAACTTTAACCAGCCTATTACGAAGGGCACAACGATCCACAACACTGCCGAGGCTACGACCAGTAACGGGTTAACGACGGACCCCACGCTTTTAGGCTCGATGCTGAGACCGTTGTGGATCCCGAAGTAGTACTGGGAGAAAGATGTCGGGCCCAGAGGCGAGAGGTAGTACGATATGTACATGTTCACCCGGAGTCTCTCGAAGAGGCCAGGCCCTATCCCCTGCATTTGGGTCACCACGAACACTATGATCTGGTAGAGTATAGTGAATAGCAAGTACGCTGCCACGGCTAGCGCGATGTAGGCTCCTCCCCTGGTAGAGCTCGCGATAGCGTAGCAAACGCTGTAGAACGCTATTAGGGAAGCAGCCAGCCCGGCGAAGAGCAAGAGGTAGGAGTACAGGTCGAAGTAAACCCCGATCAAGGCTTGCAGTGTCAGCATTGTTGATGCGAAGAACAGCAGGGACGACGCCAGTGCCACTAGTACGCCCGCTACAAACCTCGTGACGTAGACGTCCAGGCGGGTAATAGGCCTCGCCAGGAGGAACTCGAGGGAGCCCGACGACCTGGGCTTAGCCAGGTATACGTAGGCTAGGTATATCATCAGGATAGGGAAGAACATCGAGAAGGGGGCTACCCCTACCGTCCCAGCCAGGACGCCCGCCACGATCTTACTCATAGACGCACTCCTCACCGTGGACACCAACGGGTTAGCGTAGCCGACTATGACGCAGCTGCTGTTACGCGCCACTAACAACACGTGTAGTGACCCAACTATGTCCTCGCCAGTAGTCGTCGTGACGCTCTGGAAATCCCACACTATTTTCTCGAGCTCGCTAGAGTTCCCTACATTAAACCTGACCAAGTTCAGGCCTGGCGCGACTTCGCCGAGGGGTATCAGGTAGGAGGCGAGGTTGCCGTAGTCAACTTTGTCTGGGAGACTTGTGGAGTTCGGTACCAGGTAGAGCTCGTAGGTTAAGTTGTCCCTGTCTAGTAGAAGGACCACAGATACAAGCTCGTACCTGCCCTGCCCGTGACTCACCAGTAAGAAGGCTGTATCAAGGTACTTGTCCGACAACGTCCTGCCTTGTAGTGGAGTCGGAATTATTACCCCAGGAGGTCTCGTTTGGGGTATTAACTCCTTAATAGGGATCGAAGTCTCGTTCAGGCAGTAGAACGCCCAGTTGGCTGGGGGGCTGAACGGGATTGAGCTCGCCACGTAGACGGTGTCGTTGTCGAGAGTAAATGGTCTACTATACGATGTGGTGAAAGAGTAGCTACCCGTCTTAGTCGTGACATCTACCTTTAAGTACAGGCTAGACTGCTTGTCAAACTGGCCGATCGGGCTAGTCAAGTTTTTGAACACGGAGATCTTGCCGTACCCGGTGACCACGCCGCTATCTAAGACAGTGGTCTCGGGTGGCGTATTAGGCTTGGAAAACGTGAAATTACCCAGCTCGTAGAATATACCCCCCTCTGTCGATTTGAAATCTGGCGTCAGCAGTAGCGCCTCGAGGTAGAACTGATTTCTAGCGGGGCTTACATACGAATATAGCGCGACGTAAGTAGTCCCGGGCGTAGTGGCCAGGGTGCTGGAGGTCAAGTAGGCGAGCCCTACCCCGGCTAGGACAAACAATGATAGTGCCACTATTACGGATAGTCTTAGAAGACCTCTCTTGAAGTCGTAGAGCACGGGGTTCACGGACTCTCGGCCTCCTTAATCAAGCTGAAGAAGAAGTCTTCGAGACTCCTCTCCTCTCTCCTAACCTCCAAAACGCCGACACCGTTCTTGACGAGCTCGGCGACGACCTCTTCCACGCTACCCGAGGGCCTCCTAACGAGGATTCTACCCCCTTCCAGGACGACGGGCTCGCCGAACCTGCCGAGTATCCTGAGCGTGTTTTCGTCCACTCTGCTTAAGGCCAGGTAGATTCCCGGGCTAGCCTTGCTCTTGATCTCCTCCATCGCGTGTACGCCTATTATCCTACCCTTGTGTATGAAGACGACTCGGTCTGCTATGTCTTCAACCTCGCTCAGTATGTGGGATGAGAAGAGGACTGCTTTACCCTTCTTCCTGAACTCCTTAGTCAACTCCCTGAAGAAGGCGATCCCCTGCGGGTCTAGGCCGTTCAAGACCTCGTCGAGTATGAAGTTAGGCGGGTCGTTCATCATAGACACGGCTAGGGCAAACCTCTTCTTCATCCCCTGGGAGTAGGAGGACAGCTTCATGTAGAGGGCGTTACCCAACCCGAACTCCTCGAGGAGCTCCCTGCCGAGCTTCCTAGCCTCTGTGCCAGTAATCCCGTAGTAGCCCGCGAGGTAGACGAAGTAGTCTAGCGCCCTGAAATCCGTCTCGAAGATAGGTAGCTCGGGAACCCAGCCGACTCTCCTAGAGGCGGCCCTCTTCTCCTTGGTCACAGAGTAGCCGTCTACAACGACGTCCCCGGAGTCGGGCGGCAGCACCCCGACAGCTATTCTAATAGTGGTCGTCTTACCGGCCCCGTTGAGGCCGACGTACCCGACTACTTCGCCATTAGATACTTTGAAAGACACGTCCTCGAGAACCTTTTTGCGCCCAAAAGACTTGTGCAGGTTCAAAACTTCGATCGTCAACCGTGAAAGTCCCTGTGGAGATCTTACCTCACGCTGTGTATAAAAGTGTTTCCTCAAGGGCTAGCTGACGGGAGGAGGTATTATAGTGAGAGTTTTAACCGGGTAGTCTTTGAGCCTCTCTTTCCACATCTCGCCTAACCCTAGTATCACTATTATGTCCGATATGGTCACCCTCGCCTTCTCGAGCATGTCTATTACAGCCCTCATGGTCTTACCCGAGTAGACGACGTCGGCCAGTATGAGGACGAAGTCTTTCCTACTCAGCATGTCCTTGTCCAGGTAGAGGGCCTCGGCCTCCTTCGGGCTCCTCACGACTATAGAGCTGAAGTACTGGACGCCCGGGTAACTCCTCCTTTTGACCAGTATAATGGGCGCACCAAGCTCCATCCCCAGGAGTGTGCCTAGAGGTAGCACGGACTCGGCCGTCACGACGATCTTAGTGATGTTCGTCGGGACCAGCTCTAGTAGTAGGACGATGGAGAGCAGCCTGATGACGTAGGGGTCTTTGAGGACCCTCGACAAGTCTATGAGGGTGCTCTTCTCGTGTTCTACCAGCTCTCGTAGTAGGTGGTTTATGTCTATCGAGAGGGTCAGCTTCGAGAGTATGTTGACGGCCTGCTCGTAGCTGGGTATTATGTTCCCTCTCACATACCTGCAGAGAACGGATTCCGGTATGCCCGTGAGCATGGAGAGGTCCTTGTAGGACAGGTTGATCTTCAGGAGTCGTAGCATCTCGTTAGCCAATAGCCTGATCTTCATCCTGTTGGCCTTCGTTGTACCGTAGACTCTGTTAATGTTGCTCATCATTTGAGATACTTCGCTGTCGAGGGGCTTTCTCACGACTATCGAGGTTATCGAACTCCTGACCATGCTACCGACCTTCTCGTCTATGATAACTTTAATACGGCTAAATAAAAACTTATTCAAAGTGGGATGAGTGGGGTCTTAAGTACCGACCTTGATGAGGAGAAACCCACGCTACGACCGGTGGGTTGAACTGGTCGAGTTAAAGTTCGACGAGGCGTTTACAGAGCTCGGTATCAGGGTCGAGACGGTATACGAGAAGCTCCTTGAGAGCGTACTGGAAGGGCTGGACTACGTCCTCGTCTGCGGCTCCTGTAGCGAGTGGGAGTACTGCGTGGCCTCCTCGATAACTTTCCAGGGCGACTACTTCGAGGTCGGCGTGAGGGGGGCTAGAGTCTCGGTGAGCGAACAGCACCCATTCGATAAGCTGGTCGAGAGGCTCTTCGCGCTTTCGCGGACCGTCGTGAAAAAGGGCGGTAGAGTGTACTTCTACCTCACCCCCGAATTCGCCAAGCCGGCGCGGCTCATGCTCTGCGGGGACAGAGAGCCCTCTGATATAAGAGTCGAAGGGGCGTTATTTGAGGAGAGAGAATTTATCGAGGGCGGGAGGGAGTAGTGGTCTTAGTCAGAGCGAGCAAGTGGCTCAGCGAAGAGGACTTCCAGGAGCTACTCAAGGTAGCTAACTATATTGGTAGAACGGGGGGCAGTGTCTCCTTCGAGATCGACGTGGACAAGGCAGTATCGAACGGCTACACTTTCGAGGACGTCCTCAACCTGGTCAACGACCTCCAGCTAGAGGTCGAGGGATCTATCGAGGAGCTGAGACGCGAGTTCGATAAGTTCCGTGTATCGGTGGATTACGACTCGTTGTCCGGCTACGTCCTGTTTCGAGTACCGCTGGGGGTCGTGGGCAGGGTCAAGGACAAGCTGAGGGAGATAGGTGCTAGGAGACTCGGCGTGCAGAACGGGCTTGTCGTGTACAGGCTACTCCCCTACATGCTACACACAGCCCGGATGGTCGTGGAGGCGTCGGGTTTATCCATCGAGGACAGGCAGGCTTTGACCGCTAAGAAGGAACTACCCTTCAAGCCCGAGCTCGTCAACGTAAAGCTGAGAGACTACCAGGAAGAGGCTCTCGCGAAGTGGCTCGAGAACAGGGGCACCGGTATTATAGCTCTGCCGACGGGGTCCGGAAAGACAGTCATAGGGGTGGCGGCCATCACGAAGATCTCCGAGAGGACCCTCATTGTTACCTACACGAAAGAGCAGGCTGTCCAATGGAGAGAGACGATACTGAAGTACACGAACACGCCCAGCCACATGGTAGGCCTGCTCTACAGCGAGGAGAAGAGGATAGCACCCATCACGATAACAACCTACCAAACAGGCTTCAGGATGATCAAGGAGATAGCACCGCAGTACAGCCTCTTAATAGTAGACGAGGTGCACCACCTGCCCGCGGACAAGTTCAGGTTCATCGCCGTCCACGCCGTGGCACCCTACAGGATGGGCTTGTCTGCCACCCCGTACAGGGAGGACGGGAGGCACGAAGAGCTGTTCCCGCTACTCGGGGGAGTAGTGTACTACAAGACGCCCGGCGAGCTGGCGGAGCAGGGTTACCTGGCGAGGTACGTGGTCTACACGGTGAAGACCAGGCTCCCTCCCAACGAGTGGAAGGAGTACCTCGAGTTGAGGACTATATTTGAGAAGTACGCTGCGGGCAGGACATTTGAGCAACTAGTAAACGACGCGTCTAGAGGGGACAAGTCGGCTGCCGAAGCACTCAGGGTCCACAGCAAGATCAGGGGGATCCTCGCAAAGTCTAAGGCCAAAATAGAGAAGGCTGTTGAAATCGCCAGAAGCGAGCTCGCGAAGGGGGGCAAGATAATAGTCTTCACACAGTACGTCGAGCAGGCCGAGGAGTTAGCGAAGAGGCTTAACGCCTGGCTGCTGACAGGCGAGACGCCCGGTGAGGAGAGGAGGAGGGCCCTCGAGGAGTTCAAGTCCGCGAAGTCGGGTATACTCGTGGTCACGACAGTAGGCGACGAGGGGCTGGATATACCCGACGCGAACGTCGGTATAATAGTCTCCGGCACGGGGTCTAGGAGGCAGTTCGTACAGAGGCTGGGCAGGATCCTGAGACCGAAGCCCGGTGGTGGCGAGGCCAGGTTGTACGAGATCGTCCTCGAGAAGACGAGCGAGGAGTTCCAGGCTAGGAAGAGGAAGAGCACCGGCTTAAGCGACTTCGCCTAGCTCTTCTTCACCTTCGCCCTAATAGACTCGAGCAAACTCCTGTCTATACCCATTCTCCTAACGATCTCGAGCACCTTATTGTACGCCTCCTCGTCGCTGGACGCCTCCACGTTGAAGACTATGTTCGTGCCCGACAGCGCTATCCTGTACCTCGTCTTACCCAGGAAAACGTACTTTTCGACCAGGACAAGGTCGCTCTTCGAAACCTCGCTCAATCAGCCAACCCCTTTATCATCACTCCTCAGCGATCGAGGACTTCCTCATGCAATCTCTAACTAGGCCAATTCTCCTTTAATAACTTGTAGACCTCGGATAAGGCCACGGGGAGAGTCTTGGTCTCGGCTACTACCGGCATGAAGTTGCTGTCGCCTGTCCACCTCGGGACGACGTGGACGTGGACGTGGCCCGGCACACCAGCGCCGGCGGGCCTGCCGATGTTAACCCCTATATTGAAGCCCTCGGGGTTGAGGGACTTCCTTATCGCGGCCATGCTCTTGTTGACAAGCTGCATTAGTTCTAAAAGCTCTTCGTCGCTCATCTTCTCGAGGCTGTCCACGTGCCTGTAGGGCGCCACCATTACATGGCCGGTGTTGTAGGGGAAGGTATTTAACACCACGAAGTTGAACCGCCCCCTGTAGACTATGTAGGCCTCGTCGTCCCTCGCGCCCTGCAGTTTGCAGAAGAGGCACTCCTGCGCGCCCGCCAGCGTCTTGACGTACTGGTACCTCCAGGGCGACCAGAGTATCCTCAAATGTAGGCACCCCGTCGCATAGCATATTTTTAGCTCAGGGCGGATTATATGTGTAGTAAATCAACAAAAAAGCTGTCCACGGACGGGAGTGGTCCCGTTTGACCGAGCTCTCGCTACTAGCAGTAGTCGAGTACGCTACTACGTTGCTCTTCCTAGCCCCCTTCTCCGTCTACGACTACAAGAAGAGGGACATCCCGGATAAACTCGTGTACTTGTTCCTAGCGGTGTCGGTGGTCCTCTGTTTCCTGAACTTCTACTTTGTGAAAGACCTCGTGCCCTTCCAAGCCCAGGCTCTCTACACCCTGCTGTCCGTGGTGCCTGTCCCGCTAGTGCTACTGGTCCTGGCGAGGCTAGAGCTCGTGGGGCCGGCCGACTTCTACGTGGTCACGTCGATCGCCGTCGCCTACTCCTCGCCTCTCAACTACCCCACTCTACTAGGTGGGTACAGCGTCCCCGTGCCTCCTATAGTCTACTCGGTCTTAATCTACGCCTTAATACTCCAGATCGCGGTCCACTACGCTGTTCTTGCTGTGAGATTACGCAGGTTCGGGTTTAGGGCTCCAAAAGGCTTCAGCGCGTGGGACAAGGTCTTCTTGGCGATAGCGGGCTGGCCTATTACAGTGGGCGAACTACTAGAGAAAGACTACTACACACCTCTACAGGAGCCCTTCGAGGGCCCGCTGGGAGTCGAGTGGAGGCTTAAGGGAGTAACGAAAATAGAGGACTCGGAGTTGAGGTCTAGAATCGGCGAGTACCTCGAAAGGGGGCTAATCAAACACGACGAAGTAGTGTGGGCCTCCTACGGCCACCCGCTAGTGGTCTACATATTGTTTGGCTTCATAATGTTCCTGGTAAGGGGCTTCTAGACCTCACTCCTCGGAGTCCCTAATACCCTCCTCCGTTATTACGAAGACCGCCTCCCCCTCCGGTAGGTGGGGGGCGTCGACGATCCTGGCTATCCTCTTGTTGCCTTTCGACTTTCTCAGCTGGACTCTCACACCTGGTGTGTGCGCTAGTACGTGCCCTCCCACGGCCACGGTGGGGTCGCCGTAGAACACGTCGGGCCTGGCCATCACCTGGTTCGTTACTACAACCGCTACATTGTACGCCTCCGCGAGCCTCATTAACTGGTGTAGGTGCGCGTTGAGCTTTTGCTGCCTCTCCGCCAGGTGCTCTCTACCAGGGTACTCCGCCCTGAAGTGGCTCGTCACGCTGTCTAACACCACGAGCCTGACGTTGTTCTTGGGCACGAAGCTGAATAGCTCCTCGACTATGCTGATCTGGTGGTCGCTGTTGTACGCCCTCTGGTAGAATATGTTCTCCATAGCCTTATCGGGCTCCAGGCCCACAGCTCTAGCCATCGCCTCGATCCTCTCCCACCTGAAAGTCCCCTCGGTGTCTATGTAGACCGCCTTCCCAGACAGCCCTCCCTTCTCGGGCGGTAGTTGCACGTTCACGCTGAGTTGGTGGCATATCTGGGTCTTCCCCGTGCCGTACTCGCCGAAGAACTCGGTAATGGTCTTCGTCTCAACACCTCCGCCTAGGATGTTGTCGAGCTCTCTACTACCCGTCGTTATCTTCTTTATAGACAGCCTCTCGTACTTCACGTCCTTGGCCGTCTTGAAGGTCAGCCCGAGGACCTTCCTCGCGGAGTCGATGACCCTGGACACCGTTGTGGGGGGTAGCCCGGTCTTCTCCGAAACCTCCTCGGGCCTGGCGACTATCAGAGCCCAAACAGTAGTGTACCCGGCCGACTCGAGCTTCTCGGCTATTTGGGGGTTGACGCCCGGTAAATCCTTCACGTAAATGACCTTGCTAGAAGACCCACCCTCGCTCACGCGACCACCCTACTATGTAATAGCTGTTTTTAAACCGGCTATTTACGTTAACTAGGCTCTACCTCCTCCCGGTACTCTAGTATCTCGTGGAACGTGTTCCGGCGACAGTATGGGCAGTAGTGGAAAAGCTGTGTAAACTCCTTCTTGAGAGGGAAGCTTACCTCTAGCTTCCACGTGTTGCCGCACTCTTTACACTTTAGTAGCCAGTAGGGTATTCCTGGTCACCCCTTCTCCTGCAGTATGCCCTTCTCGACCAAGATTCTTAGTGCCCGGTTTAAAACGTCTACGACAGCACCCCTCTTACCAACATCGCCCAGTACCCTGGCGGCTGTCAGGTCTATATCGCCTGTCCTGGTCAGGTCCAAAAGGACTTTTGCCTCCGAGTCCGTTAGCACGTCTGAGAGATACCTTAAGGCTATCCGGGCTAGGACAACCGGCTCCAAGCCGCCGAATGGCTTACCGGTGTCGACGGTGTCGAGCCTTTTAACAACTCTTAAACCGATGACCGTGACGTACTCGTCGTCTCTTATACCAGGGTAGATCTTCCTCAACTCGCTCACGAGCTCGGCTCTGCTCTCAAACCCGTCTCTTCTAGCCTCGCTCTCGCTGATGTCTCTCAGTCTCTTGTAGTACACGTACTCGACTCTAGCTAGGGCTATCGGGCGCGAGCCCGCGTGTATCACTACTTGCCTGTATCTCGGCCTTACAATACCCCTCCTGATAGTCGTCGTTTTAGAGCCCTCGATTAGCTTCTCCGCGTACTCCCCCCGGAAGATTATGTGCCTCCCGAGAAACTTCTTGGGCGGCATCCTCGGCTACTCTACTCACAGCTGGTAGCTCGCCAAAGGCCTCCTACTGACCAGGAGAGGTAGCGTGGGCTCTGTCCTGGGGTACCCCTTGACCTCTTCACCGAGCTTAGCGGCAAGCTCGCTCAAAGACATAGTGACGGTCTCGTTAGTCGCCCTCACCCTGACGCTGAGCGTCCCGCTCTTGACCTCTCTCTCGCCTACCACTACGATGTAAGGTACCCACTCCCTCCCCGCGTCTCTGATCTTCTTCCCCAGGCTCTCGTCTCTGTCGTCGACGTCCACTCGGTAGCCCTCGCCAGCTAGCGCCTGGGCCACCTTGACGGCGTAGTCCACGTAGTCCTTGGAGACCGGTACTACTCTAACCTGTACAGGGGCTAGCCAGGTGGGTATACTGGGCGTCCTCCCCTGCTTCTCCTCTAGCGCAGCGGTGTCTAGCAACATGTAGATGTACCTCTCGACGCCGCCGATGATAGCGGTGTGGATTATCACCGGGTGCTTCTTCTCGCCCTCGGGTGTCGTGTAGGTTATGTTGAACCTCTTACCGTTGCCTACGTCTATCTGGAAGGTCG
>JAGDWK010000014.1:0-7490 GCA_023256015.1 Thermogladius sp. | reverse complement strand
GTCGTGTAGGTTATGTTGAACCTCTTACCGTTGCCTACGTCTATCTGGAAGGTCGCTATCTCCCTAGGCCTCCCGATGTTGTCTATTATGTGGTACTCCACGTTGAGAACCCAGTAGTAGATACCGCCCGGTATCACGGCTACCAGGACTGGGTAGTTCTCTCTCTTGACGTACTCAACTATGTCGTTGAAGTTGTTCTCGAAGAAGTCTCTCGAGACGTTGTACAGTGCTACATACCTCCTGCCGACCTTCCTTGCCTCCTCCATAATCTTCTCCTGGACTAGCTTCGACACCTCTATGGCCTCCCTGAGGTCTCTGGTCAGTATGTGGAGGTCCGGCATGTAGAACTTCCTAAGCCTGAAGCAGAGGTTGAGCTCGCCTCTCTGCTCGAGCCTGTAGCTGTCTGCGACCTCGAACATGCCGAATGGCAGGTCCTTGTAGCTTATGACCCAGTCTCTCAACATGGCGAACTGCTGGTGACAGGCAGCGTACCTCATGACGTACCTGTCCTCGTCTACAGCGACCTCGTACAGCCGGTCCCCGAACAAGAGCGCGTGCTCTAGGACAGGCCTCTCCTTCAGGTTGAACATGTTACTGCCCATAACCTTGAAGACGGGGATGCCTAGGCTCCTCACGACCTGCCAGCTGTACCTCATAACCGACTCCATTATAACCACGGCGTGGGGCCCGTACCTCATGTGGCCGTGGTCGCTCATCGGCTCCCACTCGAAGCCGAACTTCCTACAGTAGTCGTTCACCCTGTTCTCTCCGCCGGCTAGCTCGACCCCGAAGACCTCCTTGTCCACTAGGATCTTCAGGTCGGGGTACTTCGAGTAGTCGAACTCGGCCGGGTTGTACACTCTGCCCTCGGGGGTGACGATGTAGAAGGTCTTCTCCACAGTCCGCCTCACTACGCCTGTCTCCTGCTTCCTTATGGTCTTGGACAGCTCGCTGAGGGGGTGGCCGTAACACTCCAAGGCGAACTCCTTGTACCAGCCGAAGGGGGCTCTCTCGACCCTCAGACCCCTCTCCTTTAACTTGTCGGCGAACTTCCTGAGGACGTCCATGGCTACTGGCGGGGGAGCCAGCTCGCTCGACAGGTGGGCGTAGGGGTAGACCACTACAATACCGGGCTTGAGGCTGGAGGCCGTCTCGTAGATTTCGCTGGCAGCCCTCTCCGCCACACTCTCGTCGTCGCCCTGCTCCACTGTCGAAAAGACTACTAGTGCGTTCTCGAAATCGCCTGTAGCGCCCGCCTCGCCGAGGCTCTCCGGCTCCTTGACAGCCGGCTCCCTCACCTTGTACGAGAACCTCTTGGCGTGTATTAGAAGTAGCCTCAAAACCCATCCCTTCAAGGCTTGATGCATTAATGAGCGAGGACTCATTTAATACTTTGCTTCCGCTGAAGAAGCTTAATAGCGTGTGTCGCGTTCGTAGTAGTTGGTGATGAACCCCTAAAACGCGAGAGATGAGCGGACCTGTCTCAGCTGAGAGGAGTCTTACGAGGGGGCTCAGCCTACACTACGCGGTGGTATCCAAGGAGAGAACCTCGCCGACTACTCCTCCCGGCATCTGAGCGAGGCCGCCGTCCTTCCCCAGGAGTTTCACGGTGATAGACTTGAGGCGCTTGTAGCTCGTACTGCTGATGTTGAACACCTTGGTTACGAAGTCCTCGGGGGGCACTACTCTCGTTGAAGCCGCGTAGGCCACCATGTACGCTAGCGCGTACCTGCCGCGAAGACTCCTGGAGAGGAGGGCGGGGTTCTCCCTCCTAATGATCTCGAGCCCTCTCTCCACGTAGGTCTTCACCCCCTCCTTCTCAATGTTCTTCTCAGCCGCTATAGACGCCTTGCTCTTAACCGTGTTAACAAACCTGCCTGTCTCGAGGACCTTGTCTGTGTCGACTACCATCCAAGGCTTCTCCTTGGCGATCTTGTAGGCCTTGTTGTACAGCCTGAGCCTGAACCTGTACGTCTTCCTGTCGATCACGCTCCTCGGGCCACGCCTCCGCCCGCGTACTGCCTCGCCCTCGTCGGTGTCAGGTGCGTGGGCGTACTCGTAAACCCTGTCTACGACGAGGCCGCACGCGCTACAGACCACGAAGCCCTCCTCGTAGTCCCAGACGAGGCTGGACCCGCATACAGGGCATTTCTCCATTGCGACACCAAGCTAGCATACGTTAGCCGTTGTTATTAGAGGAGATTTCAACCGAGGGGAGGGGGAGGGTTGGGCGAAAGTATTGAGCGGAGTTCGTTTATTAACCTTGTAAAGTCTATCATTAGCAAGGTGGTTGTATTGGAGGCTGTTCTACCAGGCACAGTAATCGGGATCAAGACCAGCAGCGGCGTGGTCCTGGCCGGCGAGAAGAGGATGACCTACGACGGCTTCATCTTGAGTAAGAGTGTAAGGAAGCTGTTCCCGATCACCGAGCACACAGCGGTAGGGTTCGCGGGCTTAACAGGGGACATGAACTTCCTGTACAGGGTGCTCAAGACCGAGGCAAAGAACTACGAGCTCGAGCACGGGAGGGAGATCAAGACCAGGAGCCTCGCCAAGCTGCTCTCCATAATCCTCTACAGTTACAAGCTCTTCCCCATGCTAACAGAGGCAGTGGTGGGCGGCTTCGACGAGGCCCCGAGCCTTTTCGTGCTAGACGCCGTAGGCAGTTTGCTAGAGGAGAGGTACACTGCGCTGGGCTCGGGCTCCCAGCTAGCTCTGAGCATAATCGAGCAGAGCTACAGGGAGGACATGCCGCTCGAAGAGGCGAAGAACCTGGCTATCAAAGCGGTCTTGGCCGCTATAGAGAGGGACGTCTTGTCGGGCGACGGCGTCGACGTCCTAGTCATAACTAGGGAGGGTATTAAGAGCGAGGAACACTTGCTGGCCAGGTCCACGACCCGCTGAGGGAAGACCCTTCCGCTTTTCTAAGGCCGTTGGTGAAAATTTATTTACTCGACTCAAGCCTAAAATAATTAGTCGAGTGGGACAGGTGTACCTCTACATGAATATACGCGTGAAGGCAGTTTTCCCTATACTCTTCCTGGCTATAGTAGTACTACCCCTCCTTACGGTAGTGCCGGTGAGCCAGGCGGCAAACCTGCCTCCAAGCAGGGTCACGGACGTGAAGAGCCTGCTAGAGGTCTTCGATAGCCCCAGCCCCAAGGTTGTAGACGCGCAGGAGCCGGGCGTCCAGGTCGTAACCAGCGGTGGCTCACAGGTATACAAGCCCTTCATCCTCGTGGCGTACAAGCAGGCGCTCTCCTACGTCAGGGAGTACGCTAAGATAAAGTACTACGTCCCGCTACCCAACGGCGTAGTAGTCGCGCACGTGGCGGTCTCGAGAGAGGGGCTCGTCAAGCTAGCCGGGCTACCCGGCGTCTTGAGTATCATGCCCTCACCCTCCTTGGAGGAGCTGTTCTCGGACCAGGCCAGGCTTAAGTCGATGGCGTTCGAGGACAAGAGCCCCAGCCAGGTCGCTGGCTCTGGCGGCTACGGTACTTTCTCGAGCCTAGACGTACTAGGCGTGAAGAGGGAGTGGTCCACCTACGGCTACAAAGGTAAGGGAGTGATAGTTGGCATAGTGGACACCGGTGTAGACTTCACCAACCCCGAGCTTGGGCTAGACGCGGTCGCGAGGGACTCCTCCGGTACACCGCTCGTGGTAGTCAACGACGAGCACATAGCGCTGACGCCCATTACTGTTGTGAGAGACGCTAACGGCTACCTGAACACGAGCGGCGCTATCGTCCCAGTGTTCAGCACCCTCTACTCCGGTCTCTACGGGTATCCATACGTATACGCAGTAAGGGTGACGGTCAACTACACGGCTCCGCCTGTGAGTAAGAGCGGCGTCTACAAGTTCGGCTTCCTAGAGTGGTTCTTCTCCGACTCGCTCACAGGCTACTACGTAAGAGTCAGGATACCCACTCTACTCGTGGACGCCGACACTCCAGGAGTGTACAACGCCGTGATGTTCGACTTGTCTTCGGCGTTCTACGCCTTGTCCGCGACCATGAGGAGCCTGGAGAACAGCACGCTGGGCACAGTGTTATGGGCTGCCCCGAACCCCGCCTGGCTAGACTACAGCTTTAACGACGAGCAGCTCTTCAAGCTGGGCGTAAACGACGTGGTCGGCAGGGACTTCAATGGTGACGGCATTATAGACTTCGGCGTCGGCGTGATAGCGGGCGCTTACATAGACTCGTACGGTCTAGCGGACTACACCTACTCGTACCCCACTTTCACGTTCGGCCAGCCAGGCGAGTACCCCGGCTTAGACCCCAACGGTAAATACGTCGCTATACTGACGGACTGGGAGGGGCACGGCACTAGTGTGGCTACGGTTATCGCCGCTAGGGGCAGGCTCAACTACACAGGCTACGGCGGCGTGTACAAGCTATACGGTGTCGCGCCCGAGGCCAAGCTATCTGCCGGCACGGGGTTCTTCTTCGGAGACCTGATACCGGTCGAGTACTGGCTGGGCGGCTGGGACTGGGTCTACGACCCGACTTACAGCGCCCTCTTCCCAGTGCCCAGCGGTGTGAGGAGGGCCGACATAATCAGCAACAGCTGGGGCTACATAAACCTGGCTAGGTGGGGCCACCAGGGCCCCGGCATGGACTACCTGTCGGCCTTCTTCAACCAGATAATATCCGTCAACCTGCTGATCAACCACAACGTAACCATAGTGTTCGCGGCTGGGAACTACGGGCCGGGCTACACGACTATATCCGCACCCGGTGCCGACCTGTTGATAATAGAGGTTGCCGCTTCCACGAACATGGAGTACTACAGGTTGTACGGCTTCCCGCCCGGCTACAGCGGTGATATAGTACCCTTCAGTAGCAGAGGGCCCAACGCGCTCGGCTACCCGAAGCCCGACGTCGCTGCCATAGGCGCGTTCGAGTGGGCCGGCGTCAGGACGGTCGACGGTAGAGGCTACGGCGTGAGATGGTACAACGAGGGCGCCGGCGGGGGCTTGACGCTATTCGGCGGTACAAGCGAGGCGACACCCTTCACTAGCGGCGTCCTAGCCCTAGGCGTACAGGCCTACGTGTCCAAGTACGGCTACGTGCCATCCCCCATAGAGCTCAAGGTGCTGCTCAAGAGCAGCACGAACGACTTGAAGTACCCCGCCCTGGAGCAGGGCAGCGGGCTGGTCGACGCGTACAAGCTGGTATCCACGATACTGAGCGGGGGCATGACCGCGTACCTGACGCAGCCGATAGCTTCGGCCTTCACCGAGAACTACGCTAACGTGTACGGTAGCTACACGGGTGTTATAGCGGGCATGTTAGCCGACACGGCGCTGTACGCCGTAGTCCCGCCGGGCTCCTCCTACGACTTCACGATAAACCTGAAAGGCCAGGGCCCAGCTTTCGCGAGAGCTGTGTGGTACCAGCTCGTTAGGGAGGTACCCGTCTACAGCGGCGTGTACTACTTCACCACGAGGTACTTCGTACTGCCCAGGGCGTACTTCGCTGACGCGGACTACGTAGAGTTCTACATAGTCTTCCAGAACCTGTCCTACAACCCGCCATACTACGGCATGTTGCCCTCGAGCAACGGCTACATGATCAGGGCGGACGCCTTCGACTACTACAACGGCAGCTTGTACAGGCTGACCACGGACGCCAGGGTAGCGACCGAGGACAGGATCCCCGTGGGCAACGTGATGCAGAGAGTTAAAGGAGACCTTGTACTGAGGCTCAGGCCGAACCCGAGCGTCCCCGCCCCCACGCCCGTTGTTGTCAGTATAGTTGCTAGGGTGTACAAGGAGGCGCCGTCGTACTTAGTGTCGTTCAGTCTACCGTACGCCTACGTCAACGGCACGGGCTCGATAAAGGGTAGAATAGTGGTGCCCTCGACTCAGCCTCCAGGAGTCTACGACTTCAAGATACAGGTGTACACGTCCAATAAGATAATAGTGATACCGGCCACAGTGGTCGTACCGGCTGTACTAGACTCCACGTGGTACGTCAGGCTAGGCGGCTTCAAGTCGGTGCTGTCGTACGACTCCTACACGCCGGTCGGCCTCGCAGACCCTGCCTACGGCAGGTACACTGAGAGCCTCGACTGGAGGATGATACCTGTCTACGTGTCAGACCCGAGGATAGCCGGCATTCTACTGATGGCCAGGTGGTCTAGCGGGCCCGCCACCTCCCTCGAGCTACTGGCCCAGCCGCCGGGAGGCTCATTCCTGCCTTCAGGAGACCTCAACCTGTTCTCGGGCTACAAGCTCGCGGCGTCGATAGGCTACGTGTACAACCCGAGCCCGAGTGACCAGTTGAGCGGTGTCTTGAGGCTCTACGCGCCCGTGAAGTGGAGTACGCTACACGCCTACGCCGATATACTCGCACACTACAGGATAACGGTCTCGCCGACGAGCTACGGGGAGACGATCATACCGGTGACCTACGCGTATCCGGGCGTCTTGAGCGGGCTCTACAGGATCCTGGTAGCCTTCAACAGCTACAGCGGTAGGCTCCTCTACGACCCCGTCACGCTAGAGATAACCGTGGTGAGGGCCTACCAGGTCAAGACACAGACCGCCAGCGGGCTGAGCGTGACAGCATACTTCACCGCGCCCTCGATAACGTTCCCGCTACTAGGTGCTAAGGCCTACGCCGTCACAGACGGTAGTGTAGCCGGCGCAAGCCTGAGTACCATACCTCTCGGCACGAGGACGTTCCAGAACGGCTCAACGGCTACCGTGCTGGCGGGCCAGGGCTACTACCTGGGCGCCTCGAGCAACGGCATCAACTACTACGTGTCCTACACGGTCTCCTCGGCGAGCTACGTCGAGACTGTAATGGTACTACCCAGCTGGACGTGGCACGCGACAGGCCTCTACTACTACAACACTACCTCGAACAGCCTGGTAGTCTTCAGCATAGCGTACAACGCGGTCATCACGACCGGCTTCTAAACCTGAAACCCCTTTTTTCCCCGGCACCCACACTCTCTCACTAGATGGTGGAGTTGTTCGACTACAGCAGGGCGACCAGGTTACAGAGAGAACTGTTTAAACAGGTCATTGCGAGCGTAGAGAGGCCTCTCTTCCGCGAAGACGAGGCCCGGCTCGTCGCGGGGCTGGACGCTTCGTATACGCGGGGCCTCTCGGTCGGCGTTGCGGTGCTAATGGACTTACACGAAATGCGGGTGGTCGACAAAAAGTACGCGGTTGTAAGAGCGGGTATACCGTACGTACCGGGGCTACTCGCCTTCAGAGAGGCGCCGGGGGTTATAAGAGCACTGCTAGAGCTCGAGAAGAAGCCGGACGTGTTAATGGTCGACGGCCACGGTCTAACCCACCCCAGGGGCTTCGGTATAGCCTCCCACGTCGGGCTCGTGACGGGGATTCCCAGCGTAGGAGTGGCGAAGAGCAGGCTATACGGGGAGGAGAGGGTGGAGGGCGGTGTCAGGTACGTGTACGCCCACGGCGTGAAGGCAGGGGTCGTGGTCGAGCACGGCGGCTCGGAGCTCTACGT
>JAGDWK010000088.1:1517-3021 GCA_023256015.1 Thermogladius sp. | reverse complement strand
GAGCGAGAGACGGCTCTCCCTGAACCACCCAGACTCGTCCACCATCTTCTCGAGCGCCTCGATAACACCTGCTAAGTCTAGGCGGTCCCAACCCCTGAGGTTCTCGAAGGCCTTGAGCAATACGTACTCCTGGGCGGGTGTTAAGGCGAGCACCTGACTAGCGAAGTCAACGGAGACGTTAGGGTCCTCATCTCCGAAGAGGGGGACAGGTAACTGAAACGGGTCTATGACATTGGGGTTTTTCAGCAAGCGACCGTACTCCCCGTGCCAGTCGAGTACGAGCGGCCTGTAGTTGAACGAGTAGTCTCCGGTAGTTAGCCGGTCAACTAGTGTAGCGACCGTGAACGTCTTACCCGAGCCCGTCGCGCCGGTTACCAGTAAGTGTTTGTTTAAGTCTTCTACGGGGACGCACGCGTCAACCGGGGGGATAGAGTTCACTACCTCTCCTAAGACGACGCACTCATCGCCAGATATCTGTCTGGTCTTCACGGGCTCCTGGACCGGGTATTTCGGGGCCACCCCTAGCGACGTGGGGTGTATTACCCCTACGCTCTCCCTCCTCTTCAAAAATTTACGAGCGTCTCGAGTATACTTCGCGAGTCGCCCCGCCCGAACTCCTTTACCTCGCCTACGGTTATGTGCTTGAAGTTGGACTTTATGTAGTCGCTTATGAGCTGTATTTCCGCCTCTTCACCTTCGTTCACCCCTATGATCAGCATCCCGTCAGCTCTGTTCCTCCCGAGTACGCTCATTGTTATGTACTTCGCTGACCTGTTCCTACTAACTCTACTCCTTATGAGCTCGCCTAGCTTCCTCAGCTCGTCTTCGACGAGCTCGTCCCTGGAGCCCATATACTTGTATAGCCTCAAGACGTAGTACTTCAAGAACCATCCCCTTGAAGTAGGAGCACGTATTGGCTGGGGTGACAGCCGAAAGTTTCAAGGACGGCCGCTAACTGACCGAGACCCCTGTGTAGACCTCGTCGAGAGGTTTGAGGTCTAGTTGCTGGGCCGACTTCAACACGAGTAGGAAGCCCCCTATCGAGACAATGGCTCTGTACGTCTCACCTATGCTCCTGTTAGACACGACACTGCCTTTACCGCAGAAGTAGTGCTGTAGGCATTCCTCTCTGCTGTCTGTCAGAACTATCGTGGCGTTACCCCCCTTCTTCAGAGGGGGCATAACTTTCTCGTGGAACTCTAGCTCTATCGACACATCCCCGCATCTGAACTTGACCCTGTATACGCCGGGATACCTCAGCCTCTCGATGTCCTCTACTGAGCAAGTATACCTCTGAAGCATATTACCAGGCCACAGTTTGGTCTAATGGACTAAGACCATGCTCTATTTTAAGTCGTTGGGATATTTTTAAGTGTTAACCCAGAGTCAGCGCTGAAAGGACGCTTATTAGGGTGTCAGGGGGAGAAATATTCAAAATAACCACTTTGACATAGGTTAAAGTGCCTGAAGGTGGTCTTATGAGCGTGCTAGACGCGTCGAGGAG
>JAGDWK010000088.1:0-1417 GCA_023256015.1 Thermogladius sp. | reverse complement strand
GTGAAAGGCGAGAGGTTGAGCGAGATAATAGTGCTCGAGATACCCTTGTTCGACCCAGAGGAATTCAAGAACATCATCATCAAGGAGATGAAGCTACCTGAACACCTCGTGAAGATCATACCCGAGGCCAGAGTCGTAGAAGTCCAGGGGCGCTATAGGGTGAGCGAGAGGGGTGTCGAGGGCACCGGACCCATAGCAGAGACCCTATACAGGCTGCTAGAACAGTACCTCGAAACGAGGCGTAAGATGCTAAAGGGAGAATAGTATTGGAGTACTTCGACGTGAGAGAGTACGACTTAGCGGGGAGAATCGGTAGACTGAAAACGAGACACGGGACTATCGAGACACCATATATTTTTCCTGTTGTTGACCCGGTGAGACAGGACGTCGACTTAAACACGATCCTGGAGATCGGTTTCAACGCGATCATAACTAACGCCTACCTGTTCTACAAGAGGAACAAAGGCGTCGTCAAGGACATACACGAAGAGCTGAAGTGGAGCAACACTATAATGACCGACTCGGGGGGTTATCAAGTACTCGTATACGGCGACGTGGAGGTAGACAACCCAACTATCGTGAGCTATCAGAAGGGTATCGGTAGCGACATAGCGGTCATACTCGACGTGCCGACGGGGACTAAAATGACGTGGAGCGAAGCGTACAATGCTGTGGAAGAGACCTGGAGAAGAGCTCTCCAAGCACTCCCCCTCATAATGGACAGCGACCAGTTATGGGCTCTACCTATACAGGGCTCGCCTTACCCCGACCTACTCAAGAAGTCCGCCGTAAGAGCTTGGAGGACCCCCTACCACATCTTCGCGTTCGGCTCGCCTACAGTACTACTGGAGAAGTACGATTACAGCCCTCTCCTAGAGTATGTCGGTCTAGTCAAGAGAGTCCTACCACCAGGTAAACCAATACACGTGTTCGGTGTAGGGCACCCGATGATCATACCCTTCCTCGTCGCGTTGGGGGCAGACCTCTTCGACTCCGCAAGCTACATCCTCTACGCGCGGGAAGGAAGGTACATGCTACCCGGTGGGACTAAGAGGGTCGAGGAACTGACATACCTGCCCTGCAACTGCCCGGTCTGCTCGAGGTACACCCCCAGGGATCTACTGGAGCTACCTAGCGAAGAGCGCACGAGGCTTATCGCGCTCCACAACCTGTACACTTTGAAGAAGGAACTTAACACTGTAAAGGAGAGCATTAGAGAGGGGAGGCTCTGGGAGTTACTGGAAGAGAGGAGCAAGACGCACCCTAGCCTGCGTAGAGCGTTCGAAGTAGTCAAGAGACACGCCGACGTACTCCTCAAGTTCAACCCCGTATCCAAACCAGACGCTCCAGCCCTTCTGATCCTGGACGAGGACTCCTACTACAACCCGAGAGTGAGAGCTATCGAGTCGAAGAGCTC
>JAGDWK010000044.1 GCA_023256015.1 Thermogladius sp. | reverse complement strand
GTCCTTTAGTAGGTGGGCCCTCTTAGGGTCGCCGACGGTGACGACCCTCTCGGCGACCTCGCCCGGCTTTGCGAGTATGTGTAGAGGTCTACTGAAGTAGCTCATGGCGCCATCCTCTTGTAGAGCTCCCCCGCCATGTCGCCTACCCTGACCACCTTCCCCAGCCCCAGCTTCGAGGCGATCACGCTGACCTGCAAAGGTATATAGCCGTTGGATTCGAGGAATGCCACGTCCCCGATGACCTCCTCGGGCGTACCCTCCCTGATTATCCTGCCCTGGCTCATGAACACCACTCTGTCGGCGAGCTCGGCGATTAACTGGAGGTCGTGGGCTATTAGTACGACAGAGTGCCCCTTCTTCGTCAGCTCCCTGAATATCTCGAGGAGGTTGAGGCTCCTCTTGTAGTCGATCCCGGCGAAGGGCTCGTCCAACACGAAGACGTCCGGGTTGAGGGCTAGCACCGTGGCTATCGCCAGCCTGTGCCGTTCGCCGAAGCTGAGGACGTGCGGGGATATGTCGAGCGGCTTCCTAAGATCCACCACCTCGAGAGCCCACTTGATCCTCTCCTCGATCTCCTCTGTTTTGAAACCGAGCTTCTTGAGCCCCACGCTCAGCTCGTCCCTGATGGTGGCCGAGTAGATCTGCGAGTCCGGGTTCTGGAAGACGTAGCCCACGTGCCTCGCCAGCCTCGAGGTGGGGACTCTCCTCGTGTCCATACCGAGCACTCTGACCTCACCTCTCCACGGCTTTAAGAGGCCGTTGAAGTGCTTGGCGAGCGTTGTCTTCCCAGCGCCCGACTCGCCTATGACGCCGACGAACTCGCCCCTCCTCACCGTGAAGTTGACGCCCTTCAAGACCCAGTCCTGCTTCTTGTTGTACTTGAACCAGACACCTTTCGCCTCTATCAGGACCTCGCTCAACCTACCTCCCCCCGCCCAGCCTGCCCTTGATCAGCTCCACCGCCTCGCGGGCTGTGACGGGTATTCTGTCTACCCTGACCCCCCTGTCAATTAGCTTGTAGAAGACCTCGGAGATCATGGGCGGCCTCACGCCCACCCTCTTGACCAACTCGTAGTTGGAGAAGACCTCGCTGGGCTTGCCCACAGCTACAAACTCCCCCTTGTCCATTATCACGATCTTGTCCGCGATCTCGCTAGCCCACTCGATCCTGTGCTCGACTACAACTATCGTCATCTGGTAGTCCCTCTTCAACCTGTCGAGCAGGTCGAGGACCCTCTTAGTTCCTCTGTGGTCTAGCATGGAGGTCGGCTCGTCGAGTATCATCACTTTCGGCCTGAGAGCCAGCACGGAAGCTATCGCGAGTATCTGCCTCTCCCCGGCCGACAGGCTCCACGGCGAGAGGTCCTTCTTCTCCCACAGGCCCACGTACTTTATAATCTCCTCCGCCCTCTCCCTTATCTCGTCTGGTGGGAGGCCGAGGTTCTCGAGCCCGAATATTACCTCCTCGAGGACAGAGGGCATGATAATCTGCGAGTCGGGGTTCTGGAAGACGAAGCCTATATCCCTCACTATCTCCTGGGGCTGCAGCCTTAGGATGTCCTTTCCTAGCACCCTAACCGTGCCCTTTATAGTTCCTTTGATCATGTTGGGGATGATACCTGTCAGTATGTACATCAGAGTGGACTTCCCGCACCCGGAGGGGCCCATTAGTACGACGAACTCCCCCCTCTCAACTGTTAAGTTGAGGTTCTTGAGCGTCCAGTCTTCGGCCAGTAAGTACTTGAACCACAGGTCTTTGATCTCAACAGCGGGCTCGCTCATCTCCATCCCTCCACGTAAGTGTAGGTCGAGAACCCGACCAGCTTCAATGCGATTATAGATATGTAGAAGGCCGCCAGCACAACCAGCGCTATCGTGTCCCTCCGACTCCAGTTCAGGGGCTTCATGTAGCTCCTCTTACCCGCGCCGAAGCCCCTAACCATGAGGGTTATAGCGGTCTCCCACGTTATGCTCATGATCCTTATTATCAGGGGGACGAAGACGGGGATGGTGTAGGCTATCCTCTTCACCGGGTTAGGAGAGTCGACTTCTATACCCCTGGACTTCTGGACATCGATTATCTCCTTGAGCTCCTTGAAGGTGACCGGCAGCAGCCTCAGCGAGAGGAAGAGTGTGAAGCCCGCCTTATACGGCAGTCTGAGCTTGTCGAATGTCTGGACAAGGTCGTACGGCTTGACAGTCGAGAAGAAGAGCAGCATGGCCGTGATCGGGTTTACTATGAGGAAGAACTTGCCTGTCCCGACCAGTAAACCGACGTCTGTCACCACCAGGTTGGCGAAGCCTATGTAGAACAGGGGCCTGCCCACGTTCTGATAGAAGCTCGCCCACACGAGTATGGTGACTATGAAGAAGACTACGCTGTAGGTTATGGTTATTAGCAGCCTAGCCAACGACAGCCTGGCTAGTACAATCCCCACGATCAGGCTTATGAAGACGAACACGCCTACGCTCCCGTCGAACTGGGTGGCGATCGAGGCGGCGAGTGCGAGTACAAACCAGGCCAGCTTTACTCTCGGGTCCAGCCTGTGTATAACGCTGTCGGCCTCGTAGTATAGGCCTATCTCACCGCTCAACTCCACCACACTCAAGTAAATCTTGGCGAACTTTACGGATTTTCTCAAAGACTACGTGCTTGAGCCTATTAAACTCCGCGCTTTTGTTCACGGCTCTCCCCGAAACGACTACCAGCACCGGCCTGTAGTACTGGTGGTCGTAGACGAGGCTGAAGGCCGCGTCGGTCGGGGACATCTCGCTGGGGTCGGCCCAAGGCGGGGGCTCCCAGAGGACTACGTCTGCTGGCGCGCCCGACGCTATACCGCTGTACTCCCACCCGAGCGCCCTACTGCCCTCCCAGACGCTACTTTTGAGCAGGGCGTACACGTCCAGCGGCACCGGTCGAGCGTACCTGCTCCCCTGTGCGGCCAGCGCTACTTTCATCTCGAAGAGCGGGCTCATCACGCCTGCTGTGAGAGGCCCGTCTGTGCCGACCGTTACAGGTATGCCTCTCTCAATGTACTCGAGGACCCTCGCGACGCCGGAGCCCCAGCTCATGATCGTGAACGGGCAGTACGACACGTAGGGCCTGCCCCTTGCCAGTAGCTCTAGGTCCCTGTCGTCGACGTAGACGGCGTGGGCCAGGAGGGGCCTCACCGAGAGCAGGC
>JAGDWK010000042.1 GCA_023256015.1 Thermogladius sp. | reverse complement strand
AGAAGCGTTAAGGCTGAGCGGCCCGACCCCGGCTCAAGGTGGCTGCGAGGCCTCTCGGACCTCACGGCCACCTTGACGCGGTTGGCTTAACTTCCGGGTTCGATATGAGACCGGGTGTTGCCCAACCGCTATGGCCGGGTCGGGCCGTCTATTTCTGATGGCTAGCTGGCTTTTAAAACCTTACTTTTATCGACCGAGTAAATCCCCTTAATCTTAAGCTCCCTCCCGCACCTTGGGCACTTACCCTTAACGAGCCCTATGAAGTCGCCTGGCTCGAAGTCCCTCTCTACCTGGAACCCGCAGCCCTCGCAGACTAGTAGTTCACGCGTAACGTACTCTGTCCTAGTAGGCCTCTTCCTGGTCTCCAGGTACATGTAGACTATTAATAGTACTGTGAGCACGATCATGAACAAAGTGTATGGATCCAGCGTGTTCATCACATGGGCACCCCTATGGTGTTGCCTATACCCGCTACTATAACGGTGGCATTCGGCTTGGTCTCCTCCTTGATAAGCTTGAGGACGTAGTCAACGGCCCTCCTAGAAGCCTCGAATATCTCCTTCTTCATAACGGTGAGAGCCTCCCTGTAGTCCATCTTTACGATTAGCGCTCTCAAGGGTATCCCGTACTCGGCCGCGGCCCTCTCGATCGCGATCTTCTCGGGGCCGGGGTCTCCGATGGCAGCACCCACACCCTCTGCTATTGAGCCTGTCTCCTCCCCCTCTAGTTTTAGGGCGGCGTCTATCGTCACGATCAAGTCCACGTTGCCCTTGAGCTCCTCCACCAGTTTTCTTATTACCGCCCCTGGGTGGCCGACGTTGCTACCCGGCCCCTCGGCCTTCACGAAGAAGACCCTCCTGTCCTCTAGCCAGGTCTCGAACACGCTGGTGTCTTCGATAACCCTCTTCGACACGACCTTCGACTTCTCGAGTAGATTGTAGACTACGAGGGGGCCGACAGAGTCTCCAACGGGCTTCCCGGACATGAACGGGTCTAGGGCCATATGGTAGGTCTCGACGTACCTCATAATCGTAGGCATTAGAAGCTCTAGTTGCATTAGAAGAACCCAGTTGTTCTCTTTCTCGCCGGTTAAGAGGTAGTGCCTTATCACCTTGTATATAAGGTTTAGGCCCGCTAACACCTCGATGCTTGTCTCGACAAGGCTCCTCTCGAATTTACCAGTGTTTGGTAGAGAGCTCTCGACAAACCTCCTTACGGTCGCCTCACTAGTTCTTATCATGTGGTCCAGTCTCTTTATGATGTCTATAGGCTCGATACTAACGGGCTCTATCGTGAAGAAGTCCAGGACCCTCCCTACGAGGACCGAGGGCGTCTGGTACCCCAAGTTGGAGATCATCTTCTCGACGCGGACCCTGTCCTCGTCAATGATCCTCTTGATCAAGTTCAATTTGTTCCTAATGTCCATTGCCCAAATTCTCATCTGGATTTTCGTGTTTAGCCCGGTGATCAACAGTATGAATATTATTAGCCAGATTATCTGGGTTATCAGGGAGATCGTGTCTCCGTTCATTCGGCATCAACTGACTTAAGAACTCTATTCTTTAAGAGAGTTTTTAAGATAAAGCCGACTAAGCCGGGCGCGTCACATCGTCGTTACAATGACGTCCTTTCCCAGGACGAGGAACGTGTGCTCGAACTGCGCAACCGGCCTGTTCGTCTTCTCGACCAGGACGGGGTACTTCACGAGCAGGCCCTTACTGCTCAGCGAGCCCAGTATGCGCTGCGACTGGCTGTAGTAGTCCGGGTACCACCTAAGGGTGAAGGGGAGAGTCCTCCTCTCCCCGTAGACGCGCCTGTAGAAGTCCCCCTCGGGGGCGGTTAGCTCCACGCGCCTAACAGGTCTCAGAGCGTAGATGGTGACTTCGCTACCCTCCCTCACGAGGCCCGAGCCGTCTGTCGCGAACGGCTCGACCGCGAAAGCCCCTTCCCCTATCCTCCACAGAGCTGTCAAGTCGTCGTAGTTGGGGATGGTCTTACCGCTGTGGATGAGGTAGAGGTCCATGCTGTGGCCGCTCAGGTTGACTATCGGCTTGTAGCCGGCGGACTTCACAACCCTCTCCACGACTCTGCCTATCTCCCTCGCCCTCACACCCGGCTTGAAGACTTTGACCACCTCCTCTAGGGCCCTCCTGGTAGCCTCGACGAGGCCCTCGAGAGCCGGGTTGAAGCACACGGTGGTAGCCGTGTCGGCTATGTAACCGTTGACGTGAACCCCCAGGTCTACCTTGACTACGGAGCCGTCTGGTATGACACCCGTGTCCTCGGGAGTGGGAGTGTAGTGAGCCGCTACCTCGTTAATCCCTATGTTCACCGGGAACGCCGGCTGGCCGCCCAGCTCGACGATCTCCCTCTCGAGCTCTCTGGCCAGCTCGAGAACCCCGATACCTGGCCTCACCATCTTCTCCGCCTTCTCTCTGACCCTCCTGGCGATCTCCCCGGCCTTGATATAGCTCCTCACTTCCTCTTCGTCCATTTAACCACCTTGAACATTTTATGTCGTAACGGAGGATATTTTATACATGGGGGTTCTCATGGCCCGATTCAAGTACCTAGGCCACAGCGCCTTTGAGGTGGTCTTGAAAGGCCTAGACGGTAAGGAGAAGACCGTGCTCGTAGACCCGTGGATCGACAACCCCTTGAGCCCTGTTAGGCTAGACTACTTCAAGGGCAAGAAGGTCGACTACATCCTGGTCACGCACGACCACGGCGACCACCTAGGGAACGCCTTCGAGATCGCCAGGGCTACAGGGGCGACTATAGTCGGCGTTTACGAGTTGGCCGAGGAAGCAGAGTCTAGGGGTTTTAAGTCGATAGGGGGGAACATAGGTGGCCCCCTGAAAATCGAAGACCTCCTCATAGTGATGACGCCCGCCACGCACTCCTCTTCTAAGGGTACTCCCGTCGGCTTTGTCGTGAAAGGGCAAGACGTGTCGTTCTACCACGCAGGGGACACAGGGCTGTTCTCCGAGATGAGCCTCATCGGCGAGCTGTACAGCCCGGACGTAGCCATGCTACCCATAGGCGGCCACTTCACGATGGGTGTCAGGGAGGCCGTTAAAGCGGTGGAACTGCTGAGGCCTAGGATCGTAGTGCCTATGCACTACAACACCTTCCCCGTCATAAAGGAGGACCCGGCCAGGTTCAAGGAGCTCGTGGAGGCTACGACGCCC
>JAGDWK010000016.1 GCA_023256015.1 Thermogladius sp. | reverse complement strand
AGGCGACCCTAAATAACCCTAAAAAGCACAGAACAGCCCTCTAGGGACAAACGGCGTCCTACGTAATAGGCGCGAGCTTCTCCTCCACCGCCTAACTCAAACAGTTTTTCCCCGTTCACATCTGTCCCTCCCGCCCTTAAGCCGGGCGCTCCATTTCTATCTCGGCGCCGACCCGCGCCGCGCGGGCCAGGAGCACACGGCAGTCTTCGGGGCGGTGCCCCTACACTGTTTTAATCGCCGTTTACACATTAGAGAAGTGGGGGTGGTCGGCGTGTCCTCCGTGGCGAGGGTGCCCGACAACACTGCCAAGATCAACAACGCGATATACCTGCTGCTCTCCATCATCAACGACACTGCTGTCCCCAGGAACATAAGGAGGGCTGCCACCGAGGCGCTGAACTACCTGAGGAGCGAGAACCTGACGCCGGGCGTTAAGGCCGCGAACGCGGTGAGCGTGCTCGACCAGGTCAGCCAGGACCCCAACATGCCCCTGTCTGCTAGGACGAAGATCTGGCAGGTCATCGCGATCCTGGAGACAATACACGACTAGCTGGTCCTGAACGGGGTTCACCTTTTTGACGAGCGTCAGAGTCAGAGGTATCTCGTCAACTGCGCTCTCCTACCTGTTCTTGTTGAGGGGCTTCAGGGTCGTACAAGCGTCGGGTGTGATCAGGGAGAGGCTGGGGATACCCTTCGACACCTCCCCTGCCGAGGTCACTGTGAAGGACTCCGAGGAGCCGAGCACGCTCGTAGTCCTCGGCAAGCCTGAAGGGGTCAGAGAAGTGTTGGACTCGATAACCGCGGAGCTACGGGACGTAGTGGTCTGGTGGGGGAGGCCCGGCCTCCACGCCGTGGTGAGGGCGCGGGTCAGCAGGCTCGAGGAGGGCGGGTGTATACTAGAGCTACCGGGCGGGGTTGAGGGGGTTCTGCGCGCGTGCCACGGAAGAGAGGGCGACCTCGTGGTCGTGTCCGTTGCAAGGCCGTCGTTCAGGAGAGGGGAGAGGGCCGTAGTCTCCAGGGAGCTGAGGTTCGACGGGCTCTACGTCTCCCTCATTAAAGGAGGAAAGATAGAGTTCTCGGAGTTCATCAGAGACCCGGCGAAGAAAGCAGAGCTCTCGGCGCTGGCGGTCTCCAAGCTCGTGGGGTCTGGTCTAGGCGTGAGGTTCAGGAGCAACAGCCAGTACGCAGACCCTCACGAGGTGTCTAGGGAGATCGACTTTTTACTCGGGGTTTTGAGGGATTTCGAGGCGAAGCTGAAGAGCGGGGGCGACGTGGGAGTGCTGTACGAGGGCGAGTCCATAGCCCTAGTATACCTGACGTCGCCTGCCAAGGCTAGGCTGGACGAGCTGAGGGGTAGGGTCGCCCCGACAGCGATAGGGCACCACCAGTTGAAGTACATGGGGTTAGACGAGGTAGTGGACTACACCGAGTACCTGCTGTCCAATAAGGCGATAACGAGGGAGAGCACGGCCCTACTCTCCAGCTACCTGGTGTACAAGCAGGTCGGGCGGGAGTTCTCGTTCAGGCAGGTTAAGCCGGACGGAGGGGTCGTGAATCTGGCGCCGGGCGTGCTAGAGAAGGTGGAGGTCGGGCGGGGAGGGCTGACCCTCGTCTTCAAGAGGGTGATGAGGTCCAGCGGTGTCTACGACGGGCTGGGCGTGGAGAAGAAGCCCGGGGACGTGGACTACATGGTGGTGGACACGTCGTCTTGGACCATATCCCACAACTACTACAGGGGCTCGGACTACTTGGGCACGTACGTGAACATCAACACGCCCCCGGACGTTGGGGAGGGGGTAGTCGAGTATCTGGACCTGGAGGTAGACGTCGTGGTCAGGAGAGACGGCGGACCGGAGGTGGTAGACCTCGATAAACTGGAAGAGGCGTGGAGGAGCAAGGCGCTCAGCGACAGCCTCTACAAGAGAGCGCTCGAGGAAGTCGAGAAGGTTAGAAGCAACCCTACCGCTCACGTTTATAACCCGTGGAAGAATCAACAGAAATAATTAGAGCGGGGGTGCCCGAGCTAGGTCAAAGGGGTCGGGCTTAGGACCCGATGGCGTAGGCCTGCGTGGGTTCGAATCCCACCCCCCGCACTGCTCGTAGCAGTCCTCAAAAGTTAATTACAGCTCTTGAGACACTACTAGATTAGGGCCCGTCGCCTAGCTTGGATAGGGCGCCGGCCTTCGGAGCCGGAGGTCCCGGGTTCAAGTCCCGGCGGGCCCGTCGAGTCCTAACCCGCTATTAGCAGGGAGCAGAGTGAGAGCAAAGTATACTGCCTGCTTCAACGGAGTAGACGCTAGTGTTTCTTCTCCGTTGGTCGTTGATATACTGTTCACGATGTCATGTATATTGCTGTCTGCATCCTGTAGGTGCTTCCAGTAGAGGCCGAGGCGGCCTTAGGCCGACAGAGCTCTCAAGGGCTCTAAAGGGCGGGCGTGAGGCTCAAAAGTGTTTTTTTACCCGCAACTGGGAGACCTATCCAGAGGCTCAGCTTAGACCCGCGGCGTGGTGGATGTGCCAGGGCTGGAAAGCACACCCCCGGACACGACCTCTCGTAGAGCGTTCTTCATCGGTTTAACTGGAGTAGCTGGCATAGTCGCTCTCCTTGTTTCCACGCTCTACAGGGACTACGTTAGGGATGTAGCCACAGTGGTACTCAGCGACGTACACTCTTACTTGGTGATCGCATTAGGCAACGCGGTGTTAGCGCTCTACTTGGCCTTGAAAGACGAAGTCTTCAGGTTCGAGGTCAGCGTTGGCAAGGTACTCGCGACACTATTGCTGGCCTTGTTCTCGGTGTTCTTCTACCTGGTAGCCCCTCTAGTAGGTGAGTACACGACTTTCTACTGGGGTCTGAGCCTTAGCCTGCTCGTTCTCTCCACACTACTGTTCATATTCACACCGACGAGCACAAGGACCCTAGCACCCTACCTCTCAGTACTGCTACTAGCGCCGTTCCCGGTGAGCTCCCTCGACAACGCGGCGCGAATCTTTTCGAGAGTGGCGGGAGAGATCGCGGCGGGGATAACCGGCTCGACGTTTAGTTACGAGGACGGCTTCGGGCAGATCACAGTCCACACTAGTTACGGTCCCGTGGAGGTGCCACTGGTATCAATACGCCTCGGGTACGCCCCTCTCACGTCGACGATCGCGCTGCTGCCAGTGGTGCTCTTGTTAGTTTCTAGGAAAACTTTGAGTTTTAGGAGGAAGAGCGTGCTCGCCCTATTATCTATCG
>JAGDWK010000037.1:8146-20028 GCA_023256015.1 Thermogladius sp. | reverse complement strand
GTAGAGGTCGAGCTCTACGAGAACATAATGGACTTCAATATACCAGATGAGGTGGTCGCCAACACGCGGCAGGCCTCTATAGACGGGGTCAAAGTGAGGGTTCTACACCCCGAGCAGTACTTTGTACTGAAGGCTAGGCAGGGAGTAGACTTGGACAAGCTTAGAAACTACTACAGGCAGCTCGGTAGGCTGAATACGAGCTTACTCGAGGCTACACTAAGCTGCTTCCCCGAGGAGTCGGAGGACATAGCCGAGAGGCTGAGGAGCGTGGGCTTTAAGTTTTAAACCCCCTCGAGCAATTAGACGCTAGAGGTGGTGATTACGCCGATCAACGACCCAGTCAAGCTGAAGATCGTCTTCGACAGAGCGCTCAACAAGACAGTATGCCGTAGGTGCGGCGCGTTAAACCCGCCTGGTGCGACTAAGTGCCGGAGATGCCACTCGGTGGGTACGCTGAGGCCCAAGAAAGCCGTTAGGACAGCTGCTAAGACGAGCTAAACTGCCACGTAAGCCCTGTAAGGCTAGCAAGTTTTAAATCTCGCTACAACATTAACAATTAGAGAGCCGCGGTAGCTCAGCCTGGTGGAGCGCTGCCCTGGTAAGGCAGAGGTCCCGGGTTCGAATCCCGGCCGCGGCTTGGAAACCCCACGTTCTCTTAGAATATTGCATGGCGTAGCTGGTTGTCTTGTGGTTCACGGGGGCTTGGGGATCGCGTCCTCCCACTTCTTATCCTGTAGTAGTTTCTTGAAGCTCAGCCAGAACTCCAGCGAGTTTCTGAACCTGTCCTCTCTCTTAAGGGTGATGGTTCTGGATAGGAGTGCGAAGAGGTCTTTGTCGACCTCTCTCGACAGCACGTCCATGGATATCTTGTCGCGGTCTACGACCAGCGGGATCACCCTCTCGACGATCTCTCCAACCCTGGCCCTGCCCTCGGCCAGGCTCTTAAACAAAGGCTCTACCTCCTTGTGGAAAGTGGCCAACGCGGGGTAGTCGAGGAGGAATGGCTCTACGCTGATGTCCATCCCGTACACGTACTTTAGTGCTAGGAGGTTGACCAGCGTCCTGTGGGGGAGTTTCTTGGAGGTCAGCGCTGTCAGAAGGGTCAACCCCAGCGAGTACACGTCGTAGTCAAACCCAGCCCTCATCTCTAGGAGGGATAGCGGGTCTGCGAACTCTGGTGTGAGCCTCGTGGGCTTATACCACCCCTCAACAGCCCTACCCGTACTAGCGAAGTCGCTGATGTAAGGGCGTACACCGTAGGGCTCCTTAGGGTCACTCCTAAGTAGGATGTTGTGCGGCTTCACGTCGAGGTGTAATATGCTGAGCGCGTGTGCTAGTGCTAGAGCCCCCGCGACCCTCAGCCCCACGCTGGCGACGAACTTTGCGTCCGCCCCTCTCCTACTGACGTAGTCGTGTAAGTCGCCTAGGTCGGCGTAGGGCTCTATGACCACAGGCGGGTTGTCGATGTACGAGTCGGTGTCGTAGGTCTCCTGGGTGAGTATGAATCCGTGGGGGCACAGGACGTACTTCTTATACAGGCTGAGCTCGTTGTACAAGGCCTCCCCGAGCCCCACCTTCGTCAAAAACCTCACGATCTCCTCCTTGTCAGGGTGGCATATCTGCAGCACGTTAATGTAGCTCCTCATGAAATCGCTGATCTTCTCGGGACCCGAGAGAGCGAGTAGTGTCCCGTTTGGTAGCTTGTCCCGGGGTATCTTGAAGACGTACGTCAGCCCATCTTTCCCCACGGTTTTCAGAACGTAGGTGAAGCCTCCCTTGTCCGACACCGCCTCGACTACCTTGTAGTCGTAGAGTAGCCTTCCCACCCATATGTTAGGCGGCTTCTCCTCGGAAACCCTGCTTATGATCTCCCTCAGGTAGTTTTCGATGGGGGTGTCCTTTACAACGTCGGGTGTTATCCTAGCGTAGCTAACCCTGATTACCGGGTTCGAGGCTTTATAGGAGGTCGCCACCTCGCTGAAGGCGGCTTTCCCCTTTAGCCTGATAACCCCGCCTTCTTCGACTGTCAAAGCTATCACGTAGTCTCCGACGAGAACGCCCCTTATGATCCTGTTCCTCTCCTCGTGCCTCAGCAGGAAGTAAACTGCCTGGTAGTCCTTGATGCTCGACTTAGCCGTCCTTTCGAGTTCGCTGAGGGCCTCGTTAAACGGCGCCCTCTTGTTAGCTACCTCGAACTTAATCCTGAGTAGAAGTCTGGATATCTGAAGAGGGTCGCCTAGGACATCGCTCAGCTCCTCGATATTGGCGTACTCTTTGAGCACCATACCCCATCTTTCCCTACTTGAACTTAACGACTAGCACGGACTTCCCGACGGTGATTCTACTACCGTCTTTTAATCTAACCGGCCCTTTACCCTTGATCTCGACCCCGTCAACGAGGGTCCCGTTAGTGCTACCCAGATCCTCGATAAACCACTCCCCGTCACTGAAGTATATCCTAGCGTGTAGCCTCGACACGGTAGAGTCAAGTAACACGACGTCGCATGTGGGGTTACGGCCTAAAACGTATTCCCCTGGGGGAAACTCCCAGCTCACCGCGGGGAGGGGGTGTGGCGACTCTGTTAGAGTCAGCTCGATGACCTTCCCTGTTTTCTTTACCTTCCTTCTGAACAATTTAAACGCCTCTTAATAAAAATATTCGACCAAATTAATTTTTATGCGATATGCTTGATTAAAGAAAACTGGTAAACTGGTCTTTCTGGCTGTACACGCCGCGTGCGCGACTCGCGCTTGCTAGGCTGGCAGCCTCCTGACAGTCCTGGTCAACGTATACGAGTCCCGCCCCCTCGTCATCTCCAGCGTCTCCGCCTCTACTCTGAAGCCGCAGACAGGGCACTTGTAGGCTATAGAGACCCTCAGCTTGTTGTCCATGGTCTTCTCCGACTCGTACACGACGTACATAAGGCTACCGTCTCTCCTGCAAAGGTAGCCGTTCTCGGTCCTCGCCACCTGGGCCATGGTCTCACTTGTAAAACCTAGTCGATTTAGCGCTTATTAAGATCGGCGAGAAAAGCGTTATTAAAATAACGCAGGAATACTGTACGCTGAGGGGCTGTTTTTGAGGAGCATGCTCTGGAAAGTGGAGGAGATAGCGGAGAGACGCGGGCTGGACGCCGTCGTTATAGTGTCGCCGGAGAACGTCGAGTACTTCACCGGTGTTAAGTCCCTGGCCGACGGGGTCGTCCTACTGTTCTACGACCGCCGGAGGAGGTCTACGCAGGTGTACACCCCGCTCCTAGATTACTACAGGTACAGGGACTCCCTCGAGGCCTCTGGTGTAGAGGTCTACGGGCTCTCGAAGACCCTGAAGCCGTCTGATGCGCGCGTCGTCGACAAGGACTGGGCCGAGCTGGTTAAGTCCCTTGCTGGGGGTGGCAAGGTGGGGCTTGACGCGCGGTTCACATCACCTTTAATGGGGGTCGTCATGAGGAGCCTGGGTGAGTATGTCGACGTGTCAGACGACATATCTAGGTACAGGATGGTCAAGGAAGACTGGGAGATAGAGCTGATAAAGAGGGCCGTCGACGTCACGATCCAGGGCATTAGGGCTGTAGTTGACTCCGTCGACGTGGGAGTATCCGAGACGGAGCTCGCGGGCGTCTTCGAAGGGGCTGTCAGGAGGATGGGGGTCGAGGACTACGCCTTCCCTCTCATAGTATCCACCTCTCCCAACAACAGCTACCCCCACAACACACCTACAACTGCGAAGGTGAAGCAGGGCGACTTAATAGTGATAGACGTCGGGGTGAGAGTCGGCGGGAGGTGTAGCGACCTCACGAGGGTTGTAAAGGTTGGGAGTATACCGGGCGAGTTCAAGCGGCTGGTCGACGTGGTAGTCGAGGCGGTCTCCGAGTCGATCGACTCCGTACAGCCGGGCGTTAAGGCAGGGGAGGTGGCGGAGAGGGCTATAGCCGTGATGGAGAGGCACGGGCTGAAGGAGAGGTTTATACACGGACTCGGACACGGAATCGGGGTTGTAGTCCACGAGCCGCCCTACCTGAGGGTGGGCCACGAGACCGTGCTAGAGAAGAACATGGTGTTCACGATCGAGCCAGGCGTCTACATACCCGGGGTAGTCGGGGTGAGGATAGAAGAGGACGTGCTCGTAGACGAGAGGGGCGCTAGGGTCTTGTCCTCGAGTCTCAGCCGCGTCTTCGAGGTTTAGGTTGCCAGCTCTCTAATACGGAGTGAACCAACCCTCTTCACGGCCCATATTCGCCTGGCGTGATCCAGACCTCGTCGAGGACGGTTATGCTCGTCGGGTTGATCCTGTTGAGCGGAGGTCTCAGTATGACCCTCAACCCCCTATTCACCGCCACAGCTAGCCCTACCGCGATGTCGTTTATTCTCAGTCTACCGACGTCGTTTATGTAGTACTCCATCTTGCCTATAGCCGTATAGAGGACTTCAAGCGAGGCGGCGCCCAGCGTTCTCAACTTCGGGACCCCTCCTTTGTCTAAGACGAACTTCCTAATCTTCTCAACCAGCCTTGGGTTGATCGTGTGGATGCAGATCAGCCCCTTACCCCTCGTTGAGAATTTGTACTCCTCGTTGTTCAAGTAGACAACTCCGTTTAAGTACTCGTACTTCTCGTCCCTGAATACGTTGGAGACAAAACCGTAGACAACCCTCCCGTAACTCAGTTCGCTCATGGGGTACACGGCTATAGAGACGGCCGAAAAGGGTATCTCGAGCACGTAGTTCAGACTACCGTCGAGAGGGTCGGCCAGGACCAGGTAGTCTGGGTTTCTAGCGATCTCGTAGAGCCCTCTCTCCTCGCTCAAGACCCACGCGTTGACCCCCTTGGATTTGAAGAGGTCTACGAGATACTCCTCCGCCATCAAGTCTATCTTCCTAGTCGTGTCCCCTGTAACCCCTCTTCCAATCTCTACGCCCAGCTCAGCCCTACCTATGTTCTCCCGTAGGAAGCGGACTAGCTCTGTCCCTATCCAGCCTACTTCACTCCTCAGCTTCAGAACGTCCATTGAAACGCCTCGTCTCCAACAAAACCTAGGTCTGGCTGTATTAATTTATTTAAGATGTAGGATCGGGCGTATTTAAACCAACTCGGAGCCCTACTCCACAATCTTCAGCTCTCTCGCTATTTCTGCGACTCTTCTCACAGCCTCGCTCTTACCCCGCACGCGTAGGTGCTCTGTATCCACTTGCTCGACTACTACAACGCCCTCCCCCGCGTTGACGACCTTTGACAGTAGTCTCGAGAAGCCCGACGCAGGGATTATCAGTTCCTCCCCGCCCTCAACCTCGGGAGGGTCGGTCTCCTCGCCCAGTAAGGCGTAGCCTTGAGTCCTCTTCCCAGACCTCGTGGAGACCTGCTTTAGCCAGCCCTTGACGAGTATCCACTTGCCCGCCCTCGTCTTCAAGTAGACCTTCATACGCTACCATCCTACTACACCATATATAATCCGGTTTTGAAAATCTTACCATACGGGATGACCTGGCAGAGACGGACTGAACGTGTGATGTAGGTGGAGCGACTGGGACCGTAGCCTCCCTATTCTACTTCTACAGACTACCGTCCACACACTGCGTTGAAGTCAGTAAAGGAAATATACCTTGCACCCGATATCACGTAATCGGTGGGGGATCCCATGTACTTAGACGTTGTAAGAGAAGTAGAGCAGCTGGTGTGGCCTAGGAAAATGAGGCTGTTCACAGCAGGGCCGGTGGCCTGCTTCCCGGAAGTGCTGGAGGCGATGAAGTTCCAGATGTTCAGCCACAGGTCTAAGGAGTACCAGGAGCTCCACAAAGACGCTACGCTGAGGCTGAAGAAGTTCCTAGAGGCCGACAAGGCCACAGTCCTGCTGATACCCTCCAGTGGGACCGGCTTCATGGAGGCCAGCGTGAGGAACGCGATACCCCCCCGAGGTAAGGTCCTAGTAACGGTGATAGGCGAGTTTGGGAACAGGTACAAGGAAGCCGTGGAGAGGAACGGGAGAATACCCGTTGTCCTCGAGAAGGAGCTGGGCAAGGCTGTCAAGCCCGAGGAGCTGGACGACGCGCTGAAAAAGAACCCGGACGTGGAGGCAGTCACGATAACATACAACGAGACGAGCACCGGCGTCCTCAACCCGCTGAGGGAGCTGGCTAAAGTCGCAAAGGAGCACGGGAAGCTGGTTTTCGTAGACGCGGTGTCGGCGATGGGCGCGGCCGACATAAAAGTAGACGCGTGGGGTATAGACCTAGTCTTCGCCAGTAGCCAGAAGGCGTTCGGCCTTCCGCCGGGCTTGGCCATGGCGGCTGTCAGCGAGGAGGTCTTCGAGAGGGCCAAGAAGATACCTGAGAGAGGCCTGTACTTCGACCTCCTAGAAATAAGGGAGTTCCTAGAGAAGCAGTGGTCGACCCCGACAACGCCGCCGATCTCGATAGTCATAGGGCTGGACGTGATGCTCAGGGTCATCGACCGGATGGGCGGGAAAGAGGCCTGGCTCAAGATGTACGCCGAGAGGGCCGAGACGATAAGGAGAAGAGTCCTCGAGCTAGGCCTAGAGCTGTTTGCTGAGCCGGGCTATTACAGCCCCACAATAACGGTAGTCTACAACCCGCCCGGCGTCAAGGGGCCCGTGATATATGAGGAGCTGAGGAAGCGGGGGATAGAGATAGCCAAGGGCTACGGTAAGGTCAGGGACATCACGTTCAGGATAGGGCACATGGGCTACATCACCCAAGAGGACATAGAAGAGCTGTTCAAGAACCTCAAGGAGGTACTGACCTCCCTCGGCTTCGCCAAGAGGTGAAGAGCTTGGTATACAGAGTTCTCGTCGCGAGCAAGATCAGCAGGAGCGCAGTAGACTACTTGAAGTCTCAGGGCTTCGAGGTAGTCGAGGTACACGAGCCTAGCGAAGAGGAGCTGGCCAGGCTCATCAAGGGCTTCCACGCGATAATCGTGAGGAGCAAGCCTAGAGTAACAAGGAGAGTTATCGAGGCCGCCGACGAGTTGAAGGTGATCGCCAGGGCCGGCGTGGGCCTCGACAACATCGACGTCCAGGCTGCCGAGAGCAGGGGTATAAAAGTCGTGAACGCCCCCGAGTCGGTCACGCAGGCTGTTGCAGAGCTGACCGTGGGCTTGATGTTAGCGCTCCTGAGGAAGATCGCGTTAAGCGACAGGAAGATGAGGGAAGGCATTTGGATCAAGCACGAGGCAGTGGGCACTGAGCTGAGGGGCAAGACTTTAGGCATCGTCGGCTTCGGCAGGATCGGCAGGGCGGTGGCTAGGATCTGCTACTACGGGTTCGGCATGAAGATCATCTACACGGATAAACATTGCGACAGGGAGGCCGGGAGGGAGTTCAACGCCGAGTGTGTAGACCTAGACACGCTGCTCAGGGCGGCGGACATCGTCTCCCTTCACGTCCCCTTGACGCCCGAGACGACTCACCTGATCAACGAGGAGAAGCTGAAGTTGATGAAGAAGACGGCTATTCTAGTGAACACGGCTAGAGGTGCGGTAGTCGACACCAACGCCCTAGTAAAAGCCCTTAAAGAAGGCTGGATAGCAGGTGCCGCGCTAGACGTGTTCGAGCAAGAGCCACTCCCGAAAGACCACCCGTTACTCCAACTGGACAACGTGGTCTTGACCCCTCACATAGGTGCCAGTAGCGTAGAAGCCCAGGATCAAGCCGGGCTAGAGGTCGCCAAGAAGATTGTCGAGCTTTTGAAGTAGGTTTTCTTCTCTTATTATCTCTCATCACTTTTCTCTTCCTCTGTAATACCAGCCGCGACAGAGATGATTGGGAAAGCCGAGAGAAGCAAGAAGAGACTTTGTGGTAACGGCGGGGCCTGCCTCGCGGCAGGGGTATAGCGGGGGGTGGATTTGAACCACCGACCTCGGGGTTATGAGCCCCGCGGGCTACCTGGCTGCCCTACCCCGCTGCTTTGCCCCGCCGTTATCTATATTATTCTACACGGGTTTTTAAAGCTCAGTTGTATACAGTGGTGTGCCGTTCTTGGCGCAGAGCCTCATCGAGTACTTTGAGGCGGCCGCTGGTAAGAGGAGGCCGACCCTCCTCCTGAAGAACGCGCGCGTCGTCGACGTGTTTACCGGTACCGTTGTCGAGGGGAACCTCGAGATCTACAAGGACAGGGTCATCGGGTTGACTAAGAAAGTTAGAGAGGCCGATTTGGTACTAGACGTTAAAGGATACTACCTCTTACCCGGCTTCATAGACTCCCACATCCACATAGAGAGCACACTACTCGTCCCACAGCAGCTAGCACGCCTCCTCCTACCGCACGGCGTCACCACTCTCATGGCAGACCCCCACGAGATAGCCAACGTCCTCGGGGTAAGGGGTGTCAGGCTACTAGTGGAGATGAGTAAGATGTCGAAGATCAGGGTATTTGTACAAGTCCCATCAAGGGTCCCCACAGCACCAGGCCTGGAGACCACGGGTGCTGCCCTAGAGGACAGAGACGTGGAGGAGTTGCTCAGAGAAGACTCTGCCGTCTCGCTTGGCGAGCTGAACTACCAGAACGTGCTGAGAGACCCGGGCTACCTAAGGAGAGTTGAGGCGGCTAGGAGGCTCGGGAAGAGGTCTAATGGTCACATGGCTGGAGTAGTTGAGGAAGACTTAGTTAACGCGCTGGCGTCAGCTGGGCTAACAGACGACCACGAGGTCGTGTCTGGCGACGAGGCCTTTGTTAAGCTGGTCAGGGGTGTAGCGGTCATGGTGAGGGAGGGTAGTAGCGAGAGGAACCTCGCCGACGTGGTCAAGGGTTTGATGGGCAGGCTCAGGGACCACCGTCTCCTGATGTTCTGCACTGACGATAAGCACCCAACGGACATCTTGAGAGAGGGGCACATCGACTATAATATACGAAAGTCTATTGAGGAGGGTCTAGACCCCATCGTGGCAGTTCAGATGGCGACTATAAACCCCGCCATGTACTTCAGGCTAGACCACTTAGTAGGCTCTCTGGCGCCGGGCCGTAAGGCGGACGTGGTGGTCGTAGACAGCCTCGAGAAGCTGGGCATTAGGACCGTTGTCTTCGACGGTGAGGTCGTCTACCACGAGGGTAGACTCATGTTCGAGGTCCCGCGAGTGGAGATACCCGAGTGGGCGAGGAACACCGTGAGAGTCAACCCGGCTCTAAAGGCGGGCGACCTTGTGGTAAAAGTCGGCTCAGAGAGTGGAAAGGCCCTGGTTCGGGTGATAGAGGTGACTCCCGGGCAGATCCTAAAGAAGGAGCTGAGGGAGTGGCTTGAAGTCAGAAGCGGAGTAGTGGTTGGGGACGTAGGGCGCGACATCATCCACATAGCAGTTGTAGAGAGGCACAAGGGGTTGCCCAATGTAGGCAAGGGGTTTGTGAAGGGCTTCGGCCTGAAGAAGGGAGCGATAGGATCAAGCGTGTCGCACGACCACCACAATATAGTGGTAGTCGGCGTAGACCCCTCAGACATGTACGTCGCCGTGAAGAGGCTGAGCGAGATAGGTGGGGGCTTCGTCGCCGTAATGGACGGCGAGATATTGGCGGAGCTTCCTCTCGAGTTCGCGGGGTTGGTGTCGACAAGGAGCTACGAGGAGGTAGTGGAGAGGTTAAACAGACTCGAGTACATAGCGAGGCACGTTCTGGGGTCTAGCCTCTCCAGCCCGTTCATGCAGCTAGAGTTCGTCTCGTTACCGTCCGTACCCGAGATCGGGATCACGGACAGGGGTCTAGTTGTGGACTACAGGCTGGTCGACCCGGTCGTCGAGGTCTACAGCTGAATCAGCTTTAAACTCGGGCGGGTACAATAAGAAGGCTAAAAGACGCCGCAACGAGGTAGTCTCGACTAGCGTGGTGGAGCAATGTTCAAGGACAAGATGAGCACCTACGCGGCTGTCGCCTTCGTGAATACCCTGGGATGGGGAGTCTACTACTCGTTTACACGGAGGTACCTAGTCGACGAGTTGTCGGCAGGCGGGGTTGTCATGCTGCTGGCAGGTCTAGAGTGGGGCATGAGCATGGCCTCGCTCTTCGCAGCCCTCCTAGAACAGCGCCTCGGCCGAAAGAGCATTCTGATCGGGGGCCTCTCCTCACTACCGATCGTCGCATCGAGCTTCATTAAGGAGCCGTACGCTTTCTCGGCTGTCATAAGCTTCTCCAGCCTCTTGTGGGCTTTGTCGTGGCCGAGCGTCATCTCCACCGTGTTCCAGAACGTAACAGGCGAGTACGGTAAGACCTACAGTAGCTTCACAGTCGCGACAGGGCTAGGCTTCGGGGTCGGAGCCCTACTATCTGGCCTCGTGTACAAGATAGGTGGGGCATTTCTCGTGTTCCTGCTAATAGCACTCCTGTTCGCCACCACGTTCGTGGCGGGCTGGGCCTTGAGCCCTGCGGAGAGGGCTAATCGCAACAGTAGAGTCGAGTGGCGGCTAAGAAGCGGGGGGCTGACAGCCTTCCTCACGTCTTTAACTCTAATCGTATTCGCCCGTGAGATGTTCTTCGCGGTGGGCGCTGTAAAGCTTAGCACGAGTATAGACGAGCTGTTCCCACAGGTAGACGAGGGGACAAGGTACGTCCTGTACGGGCTGTTCTACGGCTTCATAGGCTCCCTAATAAGCCCCTTCGCGAGGCTGGTGTCGGGCCGCGTGGTCGACAGGTATGGTCCGTTAAACGTTTACATAGCGTCGGGCGCCTCCTACCTGGTTACCTACTGGCTGTTCGCCCTGACGAGCGGTATCGTGCCGGTCCTACTCTGGCTGGTCCCGATATATCCGTTCCTAGACACGTCGGTGTACTCGTACGTCGCGGAGAGGAGCGGGGTGAACAACAGGACTCACGGCTTCGGGCAGGTCATATTCTTCACAAGCCTCGGCGGTATCCTCCTTCTACCGGCTCAACCCCTAGTGGGCTCCAACACGCTGAGAGCAGGGTGCTTCATCACAGCAGCGGCCCTCTCCTCCATGCTCATTGCTTACTCGAAGTCGAGGAGCTAGGTGGAGCGCCCCCGTAAAACAGGCGCCCACTATTCCCTCAGAGCTCCTCGAGGTTGCACATGCCCGAGGAGCACGCGGGGCTTTAGAGACGGCATTCCAGAGACTAAGACTGGAAAGGGGTGACTCTAGAGGGCTCCACCTCGGGGACTGAGGCGTTGAATTCTAAGCTGCTACTCCAATCTTCAGGTCAATGCTGGCAGAGACGCCCCTTAACACGCCTTAAACAGGTCTCGGAGAGTAAAACGGTCCACCCCCATCCATTAGGCTGTGAGGTCAAAGACAAATGGGTTAGACGAAGGGCCCGGGCCGGGATTTGAACCCGGGACCTCCGGGTCTGTGCCGGCCCCATTCAGGGGCCGTCCACAGCCCGGCGCTCTACCAGGCTGAGCTACCCGGGCCATTTCCCCTGCTTAATGGCCCAAGCTCATCATCGCTTTACGCTCTATGTCCGGGCCCTTTATCGGTTGATGAATAGTGTTGGTGAACCTATTAAACCTTCACGCTACACCGCGGTTTCCAGCCTTAGACCTCCGCGAACTTACATTATTAAATTCGGGGCGACTTAACTATACCTGAGGATGGTTTTTGTGTCGGCTAGGAGGAAGACTTTTGCGGCCCGCGAGGACTTGATCGACGCGGTAAAGGAGATCGCCAGGAGAAGGGGCTACAGCTTGTACGACTACGTGAACGAGCTTTTCGAGGTGGCTATCAAGGCAGAGAAGGAGGGGTACTCGATCACCGGTGTTGTCAACGAGTTCTTGTTCTTCAAGCAAATACGTGAGTCGGGCTTCGTGCTGCTGCTCGAGAACCTCTTCCAGGCCATGGTCAAAATGGCTTACAGGAACCGCCAGGAGGCGCACGCGGTTTGGAGGGACGCGGGGGTGTGGATGGCTAAGTCCTTTAAAGCGAAGTACGGCGAGA
>JAGDWK010000037.1:1701-8046 GCA_023256015.1 Thermogladius sp. | reverse complement strand
TAGAGGGGCTCGGGTACAGGGTGGACTCAAGCGAGGTAGTGGGCAAGACGGTGATCGTGGCGGGTAGGTCGAGCAATGCCTGACGCGAGCAGGAAGAAGCTAATTTACGTCTCGGAGGACGTGCTGGAGAGACTAGCGAGGCTGGCCTACGCTAGAGGCGAGTCGCTTGCTAAGCTACTAGACCGGGTACTGAGGCAGGTAGTAGAGGCCTTCGACATGGGCTACAACATGGAGGAGCTGATAAACCTCCTCAAGGTAGTAGAGGTAGAGAAGAAGCTCGGGGCAGTGTTCGTCCCCCACGAAGTGGTGGAGACCCTACTGGAGAAGACGGGCGGCACCGACGACGTCCGGAGGGTGTTCTACGAGGCGGGGAGGGCCTACGGGCTGTACATCAGGAACAGGTACAGGGGGTCGCTCGACATCGTGAGGTCTTTTCTCGAGAAGACCAGGTGGGACTTAAACGAGGTCTCGGTAGTCGAGCAGGGCGACTCTTACAAGCTTATGTGCGTTTCAACGGTCATGGGCGAGGTCGAGACAAGTATGACCGCCAGCTTTATCGAGGGCCTGCTAGCAGGGCTCGGCTATTCGATACTGAGAGAGGAGGTCTCTAAAGGCATAATAGTCGTTGAGTTCAAGGCTTAGTGTTAAACCTGGACTTCCACGAGGGCGCAGCCCATCCCGTGGCCTGTGCACAGGATCTAATGATCGGTTTAGGGTTGTGTACGCACCCTTAAAAACCAACCCCCTTTATCAATTATCAGTCCGAGTGTGGTGGTGGAATGAGTAGAGTAACCTATACGCTCGTACTCGCCCTAATACTCGCCTCTATCGTAACGCCAATAGTGGCAGTAGCCGGAGACACAGGCAGCCTACAGCTACAGGTTACTCCAACTAAGGGCTCTCCCGGCGACGTCATCGTAGTCACAGGCGTAGCGCCTCTAGGCTACTCTGTCAACGTGTCGTTCGTCAGCTACACGGGTACTGCGCCGGCCCCAGGCAACTACCAGGTCCTGGCCAGCACACTGGCGTCTGTCGGAGTGGGCGGTAAGTTCCAGGCCGTCCTCGTAGTGCCCTACGTCCCCTACGCGACTAACTACGCAGTGTACGCCTTCGTCCCAGGCTTCGAGGCAAACACCTACGACTACGTGCCGTTCACCTTAGTGCCCAAGCTGATACTCAACGTCACGACTGTAAAGTCCGGCGCTATGGGCGGCCTAATACCAGGGTCGATCGTAAACATAACTGGTGTGGGCTTTACAGCTGGCGCTGGCGTGGCCATCTACATCGACGAGACAGGCTCCCAGATCGGCTCTGCCCAGACCGATGCTAGGGGCGTGTTCACATACATATGGTCGGTCCAGAACATGCCCAGAGGTACTTACACGATAGTAGCCACCGACGGCGTCGTCACAGCCAGCACCACGATAAACGTTATACCAGCCCTATTCTTCTACGACCCCAACACAGGCATCTACACCGACCTGCTCACAGTGTCTGGCCCGCTGGTCAGGGACCTTGAGGAGAACATAACACCTCTGCAAGTAGTGGGCACCGGCTTCGACCCTAATGTGGGTGTAATATCCATCACGTTCAGTAACTCGTTCTACAACTACACTAAAGAAATACCCGTCGCAGCTGCCACTGACCAATACGGCGTGTTCTCCGCCGCCCTGTACATAGGCCACATACCTGGAGGCACCTACACGGTCATAGTCACCGAGTCGACCGACGCCAGCTACACGTTCAAGGACGTGATCACTTTCAACGCATACATAGAGGCCTATGACTACAACGCCTACACGAGCGCCTTCGGCTCCACGGACTACAACGCAGCGGCCGCCTCTATGCCATCTCTCAAGGTCACCAGCCCCGGCGCTAAGGTGATAGTGTTTGGCTGGGCGTTCGCCCCAGGCAACATCACTACTGCCGCTGGCACTGTAAGCGTCCCAGCCCACATATTCATCGACGTCGACATTCCAGAGAACACCCTGAAGATCTCCAGCGTCGAGGTCGGCACACAGATCGACAGCTACAACTTCCTACCGGACGCTGACGGCTTCAACATTGTGGTAGTCCTGATGCCCTCGGCCATAGTGAGGGGCGGCCACGAGATCGGTGAGACCCAGAACATCACTGCGCCCGTCCAGCTGAGGTTCTCGGCTAGGACTAACATAGCTGTCGGTCCAACCGCCTACTTCTCGCCACCAGCCGGCACGGTAGGGCCGTACACAAGCATCGTCGGAGTTGAGCCCACCACAGGCATAGGTGTCGTCTCGGGCAGCTTCGCAGGCCCGTACTACTGCCTGGTCTCGGGCATGACGGTCTGCGGAGTGAACGTCACAGCACCCACAAACGTGGTCCAGCTGTGGAAGACTGCTCTCGGCACCAACGTGACAGTGTCCGGCGTTGGCTTCGACCCCAACCAGCCAGTACTGGTCTTCATCGAGGGTGTTCCACCAGTCGACCTGAGGCTACTGTACCCCAGCTACTTCGCCACTTACGGGCAGAGCTTGTCGAGCTTCCTGCCCGACGGTATCCTAGTAGCGTACACCACGACTGACAGCAAGGGCAGCTTCTCGACGTGGTTCATATTCCCGACACTACCCGGAGCAGAGTACAAGATATGGGTGTTCGTTGGCAGGATATCTGGAGGCTACGACCAGGTACAGGCTGTCTACATAGCTAAAACGAGCATCACGTCGTTCCAGGTACTACCAGGGTTCTACCTCAACCCCGCGGTAGCTATCGGCCCGTACGTGGCTGAGGTCGTGGCTACAGGCCTACCGTACGGTGCCACCGGTGGAGTCGCGGGCGTAGCCATAAGGACTACAGTACTAGACACTATTGCCGACGGTAAGTACAAGCAGAGCCTCAACGACGGTATCATGGGCGTCAACCTGCACGTGTCGAACTGGAGGATCACACCCAACGGCACCCTCACCGACGTGCTGTCGCCGAGCGTGTTCCCAGGCCTCTACATACCTGTGCTAGAGCCCGGCATCTACGAGTTGAGGATGATAATGCCCGACGGTAGCCTGTCTGCGCCGACCTACATAGGTATCTTCAACGACGTAGCCGACATACAAGTCATTAGAGACGGTGTGATCGCTATAAACGCCGGTGTTTCCCAGATACTCGTGAACCTACAGCAGATTAACGCCACCCTGGTCTCGGTACAGGGCGACATAGCGACTATCAAGACCGACGTTGGCACGATAAAGACGACTGTACAGGACCTACAGCCGGTCGTCACCTCCATCAACGGCACCGTGGCCGAGATTAAGACTGCCGTCGGCACGATACAGGGCGTTGTACTGAGCCTGAACGGCACTGTGGCCACAATCAGCACCACTGTGGGCGTGATAAGGGCGACCGTCGACTCGCTGTCTAGCGTGGTGTCAGGGCTGCAGTCCACTGTGAACGCTCTGAGCAGTAGCGTGAACACCCTGTCTAGCAGCCTGTCGGCTCTAAGCGACAAGGTTGACAAGGGCTTCGCCAACATGTCGAGCGCCATAAGCGACGTGTCGAGCAAGATCGACAGCAGCACAAGCAGCCTGAGCAACGCCATAAGTAGTGCCCAGTCCGCTATCACGAACGCCGTGAGCTCCGCTCAGTCGAGCCTGTCGAGCAAGATCGACTCCGCCCAGTCCGCGCTGAGCTCGCAGGTGTCCACCGTCTCCAACTACGTGCTGGTAACACTCATACTAGCGCTGATTGCCGCGGCTGCCGCGATATACGAGGTCATAGTGCTACACAGGAAGCTGGCTGGGTAAAACCCTGACCACAACTCTTTTTTCTAAACATCGGGCCCCTAAGGGGCCTTACTCCCAAGTTTAAAACCCTCCTCTCCATCATCATAATCATAGTCTAGGGCCCGTCGTCTAGCCTGGTTAGGACGCCGCCCTTACAAGCAAGGCTAGGAGAGGCGGAGGCCCGGGGTTCAAGTCCCCGCGGGCCCACTACACCCTCGCAGGCGTTGTTTATAAAAGGGCTGTCTCTATATAATGAGATTGGTCTGGTGTTCCAACCCGCCGTAGCTCAGCGGCAGAGCGCCCGGCTGTAGGGGTCACCCGCCCACCAAACTCCCCGCTAGGGGTTGGATGAGGGTGGGTCGGCAGTGACCGGGTGGTCGGGGGTTCAAGTCCCCCCGGCGGGATTTTTTAACCCTCGCGTTCTACTTTCTACGTGGTGGTCTACCATAGGGCTCGAACAGGAGGTAAACGAGGCGATCGAATACCTCTCGGTCAAGGACAAGGTTAGAGAGCAGGTCTTGAAGGCTTCTAGGGAGATACTGAGGTACTCGACAGAGGCCACGCGTCTAATACACGCAGGTGACCTGTCGAGGGCTCTCGAGAACATCAGAAGAGCTGGAGACGTCTACGCCAGCTTGGGGAGCGTGCTCGCGGACCACCCCGACATACTGTACAGCGGAATATTGCAGGGGGCGTTAGTCGAGTACGTAGAGGCTTACGTGACCTACTACGCGATAACCGAGGGTAGGGTGCCGAGCAGAGCCGAGATCGGCGTAGACCACGTCTCGTACCTGCTAGGGCTGGCGGACTTTATCGGCGAGCTCAAGAGGCACGCCCTCGACCTGCTGCTCGTAGGCAAACTCGAAGAGGCGGAGAGGGTCCTCCGCTTGATGAAGTACGTCTACGACAACCTGAGGAAGGTCAGTTTCCCGGACGCCCTTCTCCCCGGCTTCAGGCACAAGATAGACACTGCTAGGAGACTCATCGAGACGACGCAAGAGCTCCTCATATACTCCAAGAACGCCAGGCTGGCGACAGGAGTTCTCTCCAAGCAGTAGTCCGCGCCCGGCTGGCCGTCCTCGGGCCGTTGTCCAGCAGTAATCCCGTAGCCTAACGGCCTACCTCCACTCTCTCGTCGCATGTGCGGTCAGGCTATGTATGTATTCAGCACGTAAGTGCAGCTGGTAGACGTACACACCAGATAATGGTCAATACTTATAATCTCAACTGTGAGATAATTCCACTTTGGTGGTGTAATGCGGAGAATTCTACTAGTGCTGGCACTGGGCTTCCTCCTTGTAACCGCCCTGCAGGCCCTCCCGGCCTCGAGCAGTGTACAACCAGGTACTAGGTTCAGGAGCCTCGCAGTGTCCCCCCTCTCAGAGAGGGTTGTCCAGCAAGCCTACGCGGTGCCGATCATACCCCCAGGCTACTCGCTGTACGCCGGGTTAGACACTAGACCTGGCGTAGGCACGCAGGGCTTCTGGAGCTGGCAGGACTACCCCGGCTACGTCCCCTCGGCCCAGCCCGTCGAAGTCCCGATATTGGTGAACGCTGCCTCAAACAACCTCTCAGACCCCAACTACCCGCCAGTCCCCTCAACGGCTGTGGCGAGCCTCCCGTCGGGTAGCTTCTCAAAGATCCTGTTGAGAGTCAACGTCACGTTACAGAGCGCTGTCCCCGGTAGGCCCGGGGTTAACTACGACAGAGCTCTCTGGATATTCGTGGACGGCATACCTCTATTAATAGGGACTACGGCCCAGAGATTCAACTACACGCTAGTCGCGGATGTGACGTACCTGTACCCAGTCTTGGTAGGAGGGTCTCACAACTTCACCATGATACTCAACAACTGGGTCATACCCAGTCTAGGGCTGACAGGGTACTTCGTAGTCAACGCCAGCCTGCTCTACTACCCCGGGACACCGCCGCCGGACGTCCCCGACGCGGTCCTACCACTCTGGAACACCTCCGGGATAGCGTGGGTCACGCTGAACACCAGGCAGCCGGTCGCGTGGCAGGTCGTCAACATACCGTCCAACGCTATTCAGGCCTTCCTCTACTTGTACGCCGAGGGCGCGTCGTACGACGAGTTCTGGTGGACGAACATACCCACGGACAGGTTCATAATGGTCTACTCCGATGGTAGGCTGGTCGCGGTGACACAGGCGTTCCCATACATCTACACGGGAGGGGTACTGCCATTCCTCTGGAGGCCTGTGCCCGCTATCGACACCTACGCCTTCCACCCGTTCGTAGTCGACGTTACGCCGTACCTACCGTTCCTGGTAGGGTCGCACAACCTGTCAATAACCGTGAGCAACAACATGAACTACTGGCTTGTGGGAGGGTTCATAGCCCTCAAACTCTCTAGCCAGGGCGTCTCGTACACGTTCCTAGGCGACAACCCCGTGTTCTCTCGCGTCGAGAACCAGCTCAGCGTAGCTGGAGGCGTAGTCTACACTGTATCGTCGAGCTACGTCAACACGGCTAGACTCAGCATAACGGTGGGTGGATCGACGTACACTTACATAACAGACTACTACGTGTACGCCTCGGGGAGCCAGGCCTACAGCGACGTCTGGTGGAACAC
>JAGDWK010000037.1:0-1601 GCA_023256015.1 Thermogladius sp. | reverse complement strand
TAGTGGTCCCGCAAGGTGACATAAGCAAGGCGACAGTAAGCAGCCCGGTGCCCGCGCAGGACGTGATGAGGGTGTTCGTCTCCCACTCGTACGAGTCGGCATACGCAACCAACTTGTACGGCTACCCCGTTACGGCGTACATGAAGCAGTCTGTGTCCGCCTTCGGAGGCATGGTCGCTAACCTGCTGTACGTATCGCCTACAGGCGCCATTATAACGTCTATTTCGAGCGCGTCGGCGAAGAACACCAAGAGCGAGTACTACGACGTCAAGCTCGGGGCAAGCCTAATGTACAGGTTTAACAGGCTAACAGTAGGGTCTACGACGTACCCGCCACTAGTCTACGCGCTCGAGAGGGACGTTGTAGGTGTCTACTCAGCTAGGTGAACGCCTTTTTTCCTTGTAAACCTCAACTCCTCGACCCTGTCACTGTACCCCACTATTAGCAGGTCGGTAAACCCCTTGAAGAACCCGGTCGACACCACCCCTGGTATCGACTCTATAGTCTCAGACAGCTCGTTCAAGTCCGCGTTCTCGGGTACTCTCACATCGACAATGACGCCCCCTAGGTCCGAGACCACGGGGCCGTACTTGCCTCTCCCAGATACGCGGACGCCCGCCTCGAGGCCCATCGACTTGAGCTTGTGTAGCACGAGGTTGAGCGCCTGCGGGACGACCTCGACTGGTAGTGGGTGTCTCTCGCCGAGCCTCTCGACCTTCTTCGTGTAGTCCACTATGAAGACGTTGAACAGCGAACTGTAGGCCAGTATTTTTTCGAGAGTCATAGCCGCGCCTCCGCCCTTGATCATCGAGCCGTCTTCCGAGACCTCGTCGGCCCCGTCGACGTATATCTCCACGAAGTCTACAGTCGAGACATCCAGAACTCTGAACCCCCCCTGCCTCAACAAAAGCGCTGTACTAATAGAGGACGGCACGAAAAGGACGCCTTCCCTCGCCTCAAGCCTCTTCGAGAGCTCCTCGACGAACTTTTCGACCGTGCTCCCTGTACCAACACCGACTAGCCTGTACCCTCCCTCTAAGACGATGTCGACCGCCCTATTCGCGGCGTTCCTCTTCGCGAGCTCGGTCTCCACGCAGATCGCCCTCTCACCTAGCTTTGTATTCCAGCAGGGTTGAGACGTATCTCTGTACGCACTCCCTCAAGCCCCCGGGGAGCCTCGGTATTAAGCTCATCACGTTAGACCGCGTGTTCTCGGCTATGTCCCTAACCCCCTCGAACCCGCTGTTTAGGTAGTACACGGCTCTCAGGTAGGTAGCCAGGTCGTCTGCTATCTTAACGAGAAGGGCTTCTACACTAGCAGCCGACTCCACCTCCGCGTACAGGTCTTTGAAGTGCGCGAAGCCCAGCTTGCCCAGAGCCTCCTCCTCTAGTCTCCCCACCACGTCGCCTAGTCTCTCTTTCACGGGCCTCGGTATGTCACCGGTGAGCGCCTCGGGCAGGTCGTGTATTAAGGCCATGGTCAGGGCCTTACCCTCGTCGACGTTCCCGCCGCATCCTCTAGCCTCGCGAGCGATTCTCAGAGCTAGGACGGCTACGAGGTACGAGTGAGAAGCCACATCCTCGGCGAAGGCGGCCGGCAC
>JAGDWK010000008.1 GCA_023256015.1 Thermogladius sp. | reverse complement strand
GCCTCCCGGGTCTACTAGTGGGTTTACCTCCACTACGTCTACACCGACCAATCTGCTGGAGCTTGCTACTAGCTCTCTTACTAGTTCCAGTAACTCCCAGGGTGTCAAGCCGAGAGGCTCGGGGTTGCCAACCCCTGGAGCGTAAGAGGGGTCTACGACGTCCATGTCCACGCTGATGTAGACTGAGCCTAGCTTACCCGTGTTCACCCCTCTCCTGGCCTCTAATACGTCCAGTACTCTGACGTTGTCGAGGTCTTTGACGTACTCGGCCTCCTCAGCGCTCAGCGCTCTCGAGCCGATGTGTACAACCCTGAAGCCCTTCTCTACCAGCCTCCTGGCGAACGTGGCGTGGTTGAGCGTCGAGCCCAGGTACTCGCTCCTCATGTCGAGGTGGGCGTCGAATATGACGACCGTGTCCACGAGGTCGCCCAGCGCCTCGACAATGGGTAGCGTCACGAGATGCTCCCCGCCCACGAACACCTTCAGCGAGTCTGGGTAGTCCTCTCTTACCCCCTTAGCGACCGTCTTGATGTTCCTCAGCGACAGCTCCACGTCTCCCTGGGGTATGACGATGTTCCCCAGGTCGGTCAGACCGATGTGCTCGAGGCTCCTCCTGCCGAGCAGAGAGTAGAGCTCTAAGTTGCACGCCGCTTCCCTTATACTATCGGGGGCAAGCCTCGAACCGGGCCTGTACGTCGAGGTCGAGTCGAGGGGGGCGCCCACTATGACGGTGCCCGGCTCTTCCTTCTCGATGCAGCCGAACGGCTTGGTCTTCGTCAACAAATGCCTCCAGCTCATGTAGACACCTCGCGTGATTTGTCTTTATATTATCCGGTGATTTAATATGAATCCCCTAAGGTGGGCGGTAATTGAGCGACGTGTACGATAGGCTAGCCGACCTAGCAAAGAAGAGGGGGTTCTACTGGGTCTCCTACGAGATATACGGTGGACTTGCCGGCTTCTACGACTTCGGCCCCGTCGGCGTGCTCCTGAAGAGGAGCATTGCCGAAGAGTGGCTTAAGACCTTCGTCTACGCCTTCGACTTCATGGTGGAGGTCGAGACGCCGGTCATAAACCCCCAGGTGGTGTTCAAGGCCAGCGGGCACGAGGACCACTTCACAGACCCCATAGTCGTGTGCACGAAGTGTGGGAGAGTGTACAGGGCAGACCACTTGGTCAAGGAGGCGACAGGCCTGAACGTGGAGGGGGCCAGCCTAGAAGAGATCTGGAGGGTGATCGTGGAGAAGAACGTGAGGTGCCCAGAGTGCGGCGGCGAGCTGTCCAAGCCCGAGAACGCCCTCCTCCTCTTTAAGACCGAGATCGGCCCCTACAAGGGGCAGTTGGGGTACTTGAGGCCCGAGCTCGCCCAGGGGATGTTCGTCGACTTCAAGACCGTGCTGAATATCGCTAGGAACAGGCTGCCGCTCGGCATAGCGCAGATAGGAAGGGTTGCCAGGAACGAGATATCGCCTAGACAGGGGCTCTTGAGGCTGAGGGAGTTCACTATCATGGAGCTGGAGTTCTTCCACGACCCTTCCGAGAGCGTTAGAGAAGTAGAAGAGTACCTGCCTTACGTTGAGGGCGAGACGTTGAACATTGTGACAGCTGAGAGCCGCGAGAGGGGTGTCGAGGAGCCTGTCACGGTCACTGTCAGGGAGTCTATCAGCAAGGGTATAGTCAAGAACCCGTGGCTAGCCTTCTGGATGGGGGTCGGAAACAAGTTCGTCAGGTCACTCGGCATCCCGCCCGACAAGACGAGGTTCTTCGAGAAGTTGCCGCACGAGAGAGCACACTACTCGGCTCAGACGTTCGACCAGGAGGTCTACTCGGCCAAGTTCGGGTGGATAGAGGTGGCGGGTTACGCCTATAGGACGGACTACGACTTGAAGAGGCACATGGACTACAGCGGTGTAGACATGTTTTACTTCAAGAAGTACGAGAAGCCCGTCGAAGTCGTCAAGAAGAGGGTGATCGTAGACTACAAGGCCCTAGCCGACCGCCTAGGTGAGCGGTTCCAGGAGGCGTTGAAGGTCCTCCAGGGGAAGAGCCAGGAGGAGCTGTACGAGGAGATCTCGAGCAAGGGCTACGTAGAGGCGGGGGGCTTGAAGATAGGGAGGGAGTTCTTCACGCTGAGAGAGGAGAGGTCCCTCGTCCACGGGGAGAAGATCGTACCCCACGTAGTGGAGCCCTCCTACGGGGTTGAGAGGCTACTGTACGTGCTCCTGGAGTACTCCTACAACGTCGTCGAAGACAGAGTAGTGCTGAAGCTGCCGCCCAGGTTAGCGCCTTTCCACGTAGCCGTCTTCCCGCTCATGGCCGGGAGCAGAGAAGAGCACAAGGCCATGGTCTCGTTAGCGAGGAGCATCGTCCAGAACCTTAGGGAGAGGGGGCTGCGCGTGGTGTACGACGAGGAGGGGAGTATAGGTAGGAGGTACGCTAGGGCGGACGAGATCGGGATCCCCTACGCTGTCACGGTAGACCACCAATCGCTCCAGGACGGCACCGTCACTATCAGGTTCAGGGACACGCGTAGGCAGGTGAGAGTGGGCGTCGGCGAGTTGTACGATACCATACTTAAATATCTCAGAGAGAATACTATGATATGACTTTGAGAGATGACGCGTCATGAGCCAAGAGGGTAAGGAGGCCGGGGGGAGCAAGCCCGACATAAACAAGCTGCTCGCAATAGTCCCGCCCGCCAGCGAGTTGAGGAAGAAAGAGACCAGCATTAAAGAGAAGAGGATTAGGGTCCAGTTCGACTCCAGCCTAGACCCCTCTAAGATGAAGATCCCCACAGAGCTGGCCAAAATGCTCGGCATCAAGGAGGGAGACGCGGTAGAGCTCGTTGTAGCAGGGAAGAAGAAGTTCACCTACACAGCCACTCTGTTCGAGTCGAGCGACACCAACGTCGTGTATGCTCACCCGGACGAGTTGACGAGGCAGGGGGTCGCAAACAACAGTATAGCCACGGTTAGGAGGGCTCACTAGCTTCGTAAAGGGCAGCCTATAGTACTCTAAAGTCAGGGTGTTTCCTGGGTGGGGTCTGAAAGCGTGGACGTTCTAACAGCGTTGAAAAAGCTCGTAGACGACTACGAGGAGATCTTGGACTTCGCAAAGGCTATACCATATACGAGCGACAGGAGGCTCATCACCAGCTTTATACAGAGGCTCGCAGACGCGGTCGAGAGGACGGGGCGGCTCGAAGCCGAATACAGAGTAGCCGATGTGCGCGACCCGACCCTGTCCAGGTATGTCCAGACCTACTACACCTACTTAACCGCCGTCTCGATACCTTACCTGAAGGACCTCCTCTCCGATGCCGTGCTTGAGCTGGAGAAGAAGGGGCTTGTAGAAGAGTCGGCGAGTATAAGGAGGCTCCTCGAAAAGATAAGCTCTATGCGTCTACCCTAGAGGGTGGCCGCGG
>JAGDWK010000058.1:2242-3442 GCA_023256015.1 Thermogladius sp. | reverse complement strand
GGCCTCATCGCGAAGGAACGTAGTATAACTGGTTCTCCCAAACTACTTTCGACGCAACCTTCCTGTCGACGAGGCTCTCAGCCGCCATAACGCCGAAATCCCCGTAGACCTCGCTGACCTCGCTCACCCTGAGGGGCTTCCTTAGAATGTGGTTGTAGACCTCGACAAACGCCTTCTTGGACTTAACGCGGTGGACCCCCTGGGTTCTCTGGCAGGCTAGTACCTCGACGCCTTCGCTCTCCAGCTTCTCTCTCACCATGTCCAAGACACGTCTCGAGACGGGTTTGATACCCTGGTCTCTAACAGGCCTGTCGATCGTCTTTAGGAAAACCCTTTTCGCCCCTATCCTCCTCGCCTGCACTATGTACTCGTCTAAGTACCCCCCCAAAACGCTCTCTGGCCCCTTCCTCGCCACTATGATCTCGAGCACGAGCTTCTCGGACGACCTCGTTCTACTGAATAGTTCGTGTAGTTTCCCGTAGTACTCGCTCTTCGTCGTGTTAAATCTGGGCTGGTAAAGGGAGTCCCATTCCATGTCGGCGACGTAGAACGGGATCAACAGGGTGTCCACCACCTCGAGGACTTCGTCGACTGCTCTCTGGAAGTAGCCCGATGTTCTCGTGACGAGCCTAGCGTTTACGGAGTCGGATATACGCCTCAGCTCTCTGAGTAAGTGCGCGAGGTCATCGTATAGGAAGGGGTCGGACGAGCCGTAGACATAGAAAGTGTTCACCTTGACCTCTCTTTCTGCGAGGTCCCGCGCGACTTTTTCGGCTAGCTCGCTCGTAGTGTAGCTTTTGAGAGCTCTCGCCTGGCGGAGAGAGTGGCACACCGCGCAGGCCATATAACACCCTCTCGAGAAACTTACAGGGTCTACTCCCAACGAGGCTCCAAAGCACCTACTGGGGTGGGGGCCGTAGACGGGCTCTAAGATCAACCAGAGAACACCCTGCTATCCAGTAGAGCTAAGTACATCCCCTGGCCGTCTACTACGTTAGGCATTATCCTGTACGTGTAGTCACTAGACTTAAACCCCTTATACGCCTTCGACAAAAACCTTTCAGAGATCCTCACAGGCTCCGCTAACCCCTCGCGGAGGACCTCGTCGACCACCGCCTCGCCCTCTTCAGGTAGCACGCTACAAGTAATGTAGAGAACACTCCGGCTGTTGACTAGAGCCCTCCTCAACAGCCTAGTTTG
>JAGDWK010000058.1:0-2142 GCA_023256015.1 Thermogladius sp. | reverse complement strand
CTCTTAGGCGAGTAGTCTACTGCCACGGCCGTGGAGTCTCTGTACAAGGAGAGTACCAGCTGTAGTTTGACGCCGGGGGCACTACAGGCGTCAAGGACGCTCCTCTCGTAGGGTCTACCCGCGAGAACGGAGAGTACGCTGGAGACATCCTGGGGGACCAGTATTCCCTTCTCAACGCACTCGATCGACGAGACCGGGCTGTAGACGTCTCCTAAGATCTTGTAGGAGAGGTCTGTGTACTTCGACGCCTCAAACCTCAGGCCGTGCTTCACGAGACAATCCACAGCCTCCTTCACGGTGGCGGCCAGCGTGTTGACTCTCAACCACCTCTTCCGCGTGTTGAGGCTCCCCAGCACCTCCTCGAGCTCGCCTTCATCCAGGAACTCCGAGAGCCGGTGGACGATGAAGGGAGTGTAGCCGTACTTGACAGCTAGACCCTCTAGCCCGCCTAGCCTGTCCGCGTACGACTCTATCTCCCTGCGGACGGCGTCGAAGTCGAACTTCCTCGATGCCAGGTAAGACGCTATACCAAAGGGTGTTTGGTTGAAACCCTCTCTACGAGCGAGCAGCCTGAGGGAGTGATAGTATATTAACGTCTCATACCCTACCCGGAAAAACCTCCTGAGAGCTGAGGGTGCCAGACGCCTCTTGCCCGCTACAACTTTAAAAGCCCTCTCGAAACTCACTCTTCTCGTCATAACTACGTGGAGAAGCTGCGCGGTCAGGAGCTTCAGTTCGTGGACGGATATCTCGTGGACACCCCTCTGTCTTTTACTCGGGGCTCGGTCTAACCACTACATCTCTCCCACTAGTAGTACCAAGGAAGTACGGTAGCGGTTTTTTGGCGATGCTTCTCAAAAAGTCCAGGTCTTTCGCGAACAGCAGTCTTATGTCGTCTATCCCCATAAACCACATAGCGAGCCTGTCGACCCCTATGCCCCAAGCCACCGCCTTGTACCCTCCAGCACCCAGCATCTCCATAACCTCCGGCCTGAACACGCCGCCGGGGAAGACCTCGACCCACCCCAACACGGGGTGTTTGATATAGCCCTCTACACTGGGCTCTGTGAACGGGAAGTAGCCTGGCTTAAACCAGACGTCCTTGATACCCAGAGCTGCCGCGAACTCTTTGAAGAAGTAGAGTAGATGCTTGAAGTTGACGTCTTTGCCTACGATGATGCCGTCGAGTTGGTAGAACTCCATACTGTGTTTCGCGTCCAAGTTCTCCGGCCTGAATACTCTGTCTATTGTGAACGCCCTGTACTCGCCGCCGCCCCTGTAGTATATAGTCCTGGCCGAGACGGCGGTACACTGAGTCCTCAAGACGAGCCTAAGGGCCCTAGAGGGGTCCCAAGTGTACTTCCAGCCCTCTTCGTGGACTCTCTTGACCACTTCTAGAGCTTGGGTAGGGACGTCTACCAGCGCCCTGTTCAGCACGAAGAAGGTGTCGTGTATCTCCCTAGCCGGGTGGTCCTGCGGCTGGAACAGTACGTCGAAGTTCCAGAACTCGGCCTCGACGTGGGGGCCTCTGACCTCCTCGAAGCCCATGGAGACGAGGATTTCACGTAACTGCTTAATGAAGTCCATGAAGGGGTGTGTTGTCGAGTACTTGATACTTGGCGGCGGGACGTTTAAGTCGAACTTCTTTACAACAACACCCTCTGCCTCCTTGTACTGGGATGGCAGTACGACCGTCAAGAGCTTGCCTGGGACGATATGCCCCCTCCTGATCATCTCCGCTAGGTCTCCACGAGCCCTGACCACGACTATGCTCTTCCGCTTCGCGACGACCATTTTACGTCTCTTTAAAGTCTCTAAGTCCTGAGAGCTCACCCCGGTACCCCTGCTAAGATTCAATAACGCTGACCTCAAGTAGGCTGACTGCTCCCTCAGCTCTAAGCACCTGGCCTCGTCTCCAAGCACCACGACGCTGTTGGGTCCGACCTTAACACAGTTACTCTTAACGAGGATTTGTAGAGCTACACTAGCGTCTTCGGGCGTCAATTTACTGTTTTTGGCCAGGCAGTCCACGAAGTCGCCGATCTTCGAGTTCAAGCACTTCCTAAACACCTTGAGGGCCTGCTCCTCGGGCAAGCCGTCGTTGAGGTACCTCTCGCCGTGCTCGGTCAGCTCGTGCGATAT
>JAGDWK010000083.1 GCA_023256015.1 Thermogladius sp. | reverse complement strand
CTGCCTATAAAATTTCCTCAATGACCTTAATAAACGTTTCTGCCCCCACCGTGTAGGGGCCTACTCCCGGCAACCTCACTAGCTCCCCCACGACTCGGGTATCCTGCCCCCGTACTCCTCCACGATAACAGACGCGAGCTCCTTCAACTGCTTGGCTCTCACCCTGTACAGCCCGAGGGGTCTAAGGGCCTTCTGAACCTCCTCCAGGGGTGCTCTTTACAACGACTCCACGTCCGTGAACCTCTCAACGAGGGCTTGGAAGACCCTGGACACTGCTGCTCGAGTGGTCCTCCTGAGCAGGAACTCGGCGAGTAAAACCCTGTAAGGCGTCCTTTCCACCCTCTAAGGGTAGTTGAACCTGTGCTCTAAACTCCATCTAACGACTCTATCCTTGACTGCCCTCAGGAGCTCTCTCGTGTCGACCTGACCACGAGCCGTCCTAGCACACCCTGCTGGTCTTCCAACACCTAAATATGCCCCGGGCGCCGTTAAGCTAACAAGGTTCCCGTGGTCTTGTGAACAGCCCCTGATCGAGTACTAAGGGCAGTAAGCATAGGCGTACGACCGGACAGGTAAATGCGACACTGGGCAGCGGCGCCACAAACAACGCTTCTGTGCCTAGGAGTCTACGAGGAGTATCCCGGTCTAAAAAACAGTATGTGAGGAGAGCCTAAGCTGTCCAAACGGCTACCGGGTAGACGTCGTTGTCCATAGCTATCTCGTCCGGTGCTACGTTGAAGCCGTACCTGAGTGTGAAGCCGGGGTTCGCGTCTATGTCGGGGCCTCCTGTGGCCAGGTAGGAGGCCCAGGCGAGCTCGCTACAGTAGTAGCTGGCCCCGTATACCTGCTTACCGCCCGGGTACAGCAACCAGCCATAGTCGTAGGGCTTACCGAGCTGGGCCAGCACGAACTGGACTGCTCTCCCCCTCACCAAGTCGGTGGTCTTGACTCTGAACAGGCCTACTGCGAGCCTGTTGGACACGACGGTGGAGACATGGCTTATCTTGACCCCGTAGTCCGGGGTCGCCTCTACCACATACCCGTTGCCGATGTAGATCGCGACGTGGTGCCAGTAGCCCGCTATCTTCATGTACCAGGCGTCCCCCCTCACGATGATCAGGTCTCCGGGCCTCGCGATAGCTAGGAACGTGTCTAGCGGGACGGTCACGTAGCCTCCGCCGGTGGAGAGCGCCTCAACCCTAACCGGTAACAGTAGTAGCGACACAGCGAGCAAAGCTAGTACAGGGACGCTAATACGTCTCATGTCAACCACTACATATTTATTTATATAGTTCACATGTATAAAAACTTATACAAACCACGACAAAGAGGGCGAAGGCTAGCCCAGCGGCACTCGCCTGGTCCCACCCTCGTCCTGGTCAACTCTCGCTTATCCCAGTCCACCTCCACGTAATGGGTCCGAAGAAGATTATGGCCTGTCTCCCTCCTTATCCTGGACGACAAGCCTCTTAGGTGAGATGATTCACCTCCCGTATATGACGAGAGATAGGCTAGATAAGGGCGGTCTCGGGTCTAGAGCGGTAGAAGATGACGTAAGCTACTTCCTCCTAGGGATGGGCTGTGTGGTGAGCAGGTTTAGAGGGCGGCAGAAGGGGTGCCGGACGACCCAACCACGCTTACCTTGTCTACGGGACGTTGTGGTTTAATTCACGTGTACCCCGGGAGGTGAGGAGGGGCTCTAGCCCCAGGCTAGCTGACGTACTCGTATATCCTGTCTACTAGCTCCTGCACCTCGGGCATCTTTCTGCTCCTAGGCCTCTTGATGTCCACCCTAACGTCTCTTACTATTTTCGCGGGCCTCGGCGACAAGACTATGATCCTGTCCGCCATTAAAACGGCCTCCTCAACGTTATGGGTGACCATTATGATCGCCTTCAAAGACAGGACGCTGGATAGCCATAGGTCGAGCACCTCGCTTCTCAGAGTCTCAGCTGTGAGAGGGTCGAGCTGGGAGAAGGGCTCGTCGAGTAAAAGGAGGTCGGGCTCGATAGCGATTGCCCGTGCTATGTTTACTCTCTGCTTCATTCCCCCGCTTAGTTCGTTGGGGTAGAAGTCCTCGAACTCGCCTAGCCCTACGAGGGTCAGGGCTCTCCTGGCCTTCTCCCTAGCCTCATTCTCCCTGGTTCCTCTGGCGAGGAGCGGTAGCGCTACGTTGGCTAGAATCGTCATCCATGGTAGGAGTGTGGGGAACTGGAAAACAAAGCCTACTCTGGGCTCGCGGCCGAGGTGGAACTCCACGGTACCGGAGTCCGGCTTCTCAACACCGGCTATGATCCTCAGGAGGGTCGACTTCCCGCAACCGCTGGGTCCTAGTATAGCAATAAACTCCTCACCGACATCGAAGCTTATGTTGTCCAGGACCAGGACCTCCCTGCCGGGCGCCTTGTACTTCTTCGTAAGCCCCCTTATACTAAGTGTGAGCTCAGTCGACAACGAACCTCGCCCCCAGCCTCGCGAATAGCCTACCCCAGATGAGCTTGTTTAGCAAGACTATCACGAGACTCATGTATAAAGCTACGAACAACACCCCGAGCGAGTCGCCTTGTGCAGCCAGCTTGTCTATGAGGCTCCCCACTCCACCGGTGTCCACCTCGAAGTCTCCGAACGCGATGTACTCTGCAGCTATAGAAGCGTTCCAAGCACCTCCCGAGGCAGAGAGTAGGCCTGTTAGTATAGAGGGGAGCATGGCTGGTATGAACACAGACTTGAAGTAGAGGAACCCTCTTATCTTGTACACGTCCGTTAGCTCGATGATGTCCCTCTTCACGTACTGGAGCCCGAAGATCATCACGTTGAAGTACACGTACCACAGGGCACCCTGGAGGTAGACGAAGAACATGACGAACCACGGGGCGGCGTGCGCGACCGGCAGTAGTAGAGGCCACCAGATCATGGCTGGGATCGATGATAGAAGCTCCCCAGCCGTACACGCGGCAAGCCCCACGGCCCTTCTCCTGTGGGAGAGGTATGCTAACGGGAGCGAGATCAGTAGGGAGACGAGCAGTACGACGTAGACTCTTAGCAGCGTCGGCCAGACGTTGGTCAGGAACATGTTCAAGTACTTGACCAGGCTCCCGTAGAGGAGGCCTGTGGAGAACCCTGTGGGCCTTATCTGGGGACCCAAGAGTGCTACCAAGACTAAGGCCGTGGAAGAAGGTAGCACGAGCCTCCTGGAGTATAACCAGGCTCTCAGGATAGCCTTCACGACAAGCCTCCAGAATAGTCTCGTAAGCCTCTCGAGAGCGTTGAAGACCGCCATTACACCAGGCAGTATGGTGAGCCCTGTGTACTTCACCACGGCTGGGTTCCAGAGAATTATGTAGGTCGCGAGGATAACAGTGAATAAGACGCCCATCCCAGCCGCAAAAGCCTGGGCGTCCCCCCTGTTCGAGGCGTCGAATATGAAGCTCCCCAGCCCGACCA
>JAGDWK010000070.1 GCA_023256015.1 Thermogladius sp. | reverse complement strand
TTCAAGCCTCTCAACCCACGCTGATGATTTTGACCTGTGCCGTACCCTTTGTTAAGCTGTTTACCTTGTCTATGAACTCCTGCTGCATGCCAGCTGGTATCTCTATCTCCATTAATAAACTACCGTCGTTCATCCAAGTCGACTTCTTTACCTCGCCTAACTGCGCAATCGACTTATGGACCCTCCCAGCGTACTCAGGTGGGATCCTCACACTAATGTACGCCTTGGCGATCTTTATCGGTATCACCCGCGCAATCTTCGAAATGATCTCCTCCATCTGGGCCTCGGCAGGCTTGAACGGGTCTATTGAAACCTTTGCCTGCTCAATTGCCAGCTCGATCCTCTTCTGGGGTATCGGTAGTTTGGTCTTCGGGTCCACGGCGTTTTTTGCTATGAGTGTTATGACCTGCTTCTTTTTCTCCTCGACAAATTTTCTCCTCTGCTCAGCCGTCAGCTGAATCTCTCCTCTCCGAACTATCTCAAGGGCTATTTGTCTGACGTCATCCGTCTTAAAAACCTCCCTAAGGCTCTCGGGTGACGCCTTCAACCCCTTCCTCGCATCCTTGTAAATGAAGTCGCCTACGAGAAGGTCGTCTACACTAACAGACTTTCCCTCCTTTACTTTCAGAGCTAAATCCGGGTTAACCAACACTTCAAATCTGTGCCCCTTCTCCTCGAGTCTCGCTATCACGTATTTGTCTGTCAAAACACATCACTCTTCTACACTAAACTACAGATTCTTTAACTAACAGGGTAAAATAACTTCCTGTATTACATTCTAGTTACTGATGAGAAGGCGGCTTTTCACATTTTCAATTTTCCTTCCTTTGCCAGCTGCCTTAGCACGTCGTCTATCTCCTGTCTGCTCATTATCTTGAATTTCCTGGAGTCGGCGTCAACGTAGCCGGCCTCGATGAACTCGCTAGAGGGCTTTACATCGAGCACCGAGGCAATAGCCTGTATTCCGAGCTTGATCGTCTCCTCTACGCTCATGTCGTACTTGTAGTTCTTCTCCATGAACTCCGATACCGCGTTGGCTTTCTCGCCGATGGCCACGGCGTAGTAGCTGAGGTATCTCCCACTAGGCTCTGTCATGAAGAGTTGCGTCCCCTGCTCGTCCACGCCTGCGAATATCACCGCTACACCGAAAGGTCTAACACCCGCATGCTGCGTGTAAGCCTGCTTCACGTCGCATACCCTCTTCGCGAGGTACTCCACGGGGGCCGGCTCATCGTAATACATCCTGTGTAACAAGGCGACTTGCCTAGCGTACTCGATCAAGACGCGCCCGTCGCTCGCGATGCCGGCAAAACTCGAGCCAACGTGGTCGTCTATTTTGAATATCTTCTGTATCAAATTCTCGTCAACCAAGGGCGCTATTTTCTTCTTCTCCACAACAACCATTGCCGCCGTCCTGCTCTTCAGCCCGACTGTAGTCCAGCCCCTTCTCACAGACTCGAAAGCGTACTCGACCTGGTATATACGCCCGTCCGGCGAGAATATCGTGATCGCCCTGTCGTAGGCTGCCGCTGATATCCCGAAGCTCATCTAAACCACCGCTGATTTGTACTCAATGAATCAAGGGTTTTATAAGAATTGGGTCTCAAGCCGTTGTCGGCACGATTAGTGCGGGGGGTGGGATTTGAACCCACGCAGGTCTACACCAGCGGATCTTAAGTCCGCCCCCTTTGGCCTGGCTCGGGCACCCCCGCTCTCAACAAGTATCTTACTTAACCTGGGTTTTAAGCTTGAGACGAGAACTCAGTTCGTCGCGAGTTCTTCACCCGTCGTGTTGGAGCGGCTTCATCATCTTGTGAAGACTATAGCAGTTCAGAGTTATTAAACTAGGCACTCAACCAAGCTTCTTCTTCGCAGACTTAAACGTGCCCGATATACCGACCGGTATAACTTTGAAGCCCAGCTCGCTAGAAGCCGCTAGAGAAGCTAGAAACTCGACCTTAAACCTGCCATTGAACTTCACTATAGCCTTAGACCCGCCCGGGTCGAAGTATACAACCTTGGGGTCTATACCAGCTAAGTAGACAACTCCGAAAGACCTCATCACGACCGATCTCAAAGCCTTCTCCAGCTCCCCCGTTTCCTTGAAGCGGCCTGGAGGGTAGTACATTATGGCGAGGTACCTCTTCCTGTACCTTCCAACCTTCCTGGCCCGCATAAACCACGTAAGCGCCTTACAAACTACCGTCGAGTCCGAGAGAAGTACAAGAACAGTGACGAGAGAAATTCCCGACAGTACTATGGAGAGGACCGATAACAACTGGTAGATGTCCACGTCAAATCGCCGTCCTCGTGAGGACTTTGTAAGGATTCGTAGAGAGCATCGCCTTGGCCGCCTCGTAGTCTACGTCTAGTAGTTTCACGATAAACGACAAGACCACCAAGGGGTGGTGGTACTCGAGAATGCCGCTAGCACCGCTCGATATTATGATCGGCACCTTCCTGGAGATCATCAACTTGAGCCTTTTAACGAATCCCGCGAGACTGTTCTCGGTTGCCCCCCTTATCTCCGTAAACGGTACTTCAAGAGGCTTGTCGTAGTACTTCATAACCGACGCCTGCTTCTTGTCAAACAACACCTGGTTCCTCGACGTCATGACAATGCTGTCGACGCGCCTATCGTGGGCTACCCACCTTGCTACTTCGACGTTTAGTGGTACGACGCTCACAACGGTTTTAGGTCCCTTGAGACCGGCGAGAGCGCTCTTGAGATTGCTTATGCTGTCCGAGACTACGACGACCTTCGAGAAAACGTTGGGGGGTAACGACGCCTTGCCCGAGTCTAACCCCTCGACCGAGACGACCTTGTACCCAAGCCTCCTAGCCTCGTCTACTAGCTTGTAGTCTTTCAGCCACAAGTCGATTAGCGTAGAACCACCCCTATGTTCGCAGAGCCTCCTACCTCACTCCCCGGAGATCGAGTCGAGAAGCGACCTTAACTCGTTCACGTTCTTTAAGCCCTTGAAGTGGACGACTACCTTGACCACGTCGTCGGCGTCGTTCAAGACAAATTTGCCCTGGTATAGGCTCTGCTTGTCGAGTCTCACGAAAAACCTCCCAGTTCTCCCATCGAACCTCAGGTCTAGCGAGGCGTTTAGCAGAGACCTATCGCTCTTGCTCAGGTTTCTCAGTATGTTCTCGAGCACTCCTCTCTCTCCGACTCTAATCTTCATGACCTTTATCCTATTCCCGTAGAAGCCCTCCAGGTCTTCTTCTTCGACTCTCACGCGGTCTCTAAGCTCGGCAGGTATAACGTTGTGGAGAGCTACCAGGACTTTCGAACAATCCTCTGTCGCGTGGCAGTGTGTAGATACCTCTACTTCTCTTACACCGAGTCTTACTTCTTCTTTTCTGCCTCGCTCCAAGGCTCTCTTGCTCCCCTGCTAGCCTCGTGCCTCTTCTTCAGCCTCCTCTCTTTGGCTTTCTTCTTCCACTTATGCTTGTGAGTGCCTTTCAGCCCCCGACTCTTCCTCAGCC
>JAGDWK010000057.1 GCA_023256015.1 Thermogladius sp. | reverse complement strand
ATGCTTCGAAGAGCTTCTCGAGATAGGTGAAGCCTCTCGGCGAACATGTAGTCTAGGATGTCGTTCACCACGGCGTCGGCGGCGATGTTGGAGACCATGCTGACTAACTGCGGGTCGAGGTCGCTGAACATCCGCTTCAGCTCCTTGGTCATGCCGACGTGGTCGAAGACGATGTGCAAGAGGACGTGGGAGAGGACGTAGAGCTCCGTGCCCTTGAAGTCCGCGACACGTGGCGTTAAGAATATCGCCTTCCCGTCTGTCCACGCAGGAGCCGGCGATTCGCAGTCTGGTACTATGAAGACCTCGGTTTTCTTTAGTATTTCGGCGAGAATCGGCAAACCCCCTATCAGCAGGCTCTCCACCGACTGCTCGTACACGGCCCTGCCTAGCTTGTAGAGGTCGTCCACCCCTCTCCCTCCTTCCGTGTAGTCCCCGGGCTTAGGCGGCCCCTCGCGGGGCTAGGTGGTCCGGCCGCGGGCATACCCGCCTACCCCTGCGAGACATGCCTTGAGACGCCGCTCGCCCCCAGAATGCTGTCTGCTGTCCCCTCTAGGGTCCTCCACCTCGTCCACAGGGGTTTTGGCACCCCTACGGGCTCACGGGCGACCGTCGAGTTCAACGACAGGGGACCCCCGTCCAGGGGTAGCCCGCGAAGGCTTGGAGCAGCACTCACACCGCCCGGGCGGCCAGGTAGCCTCTCCAACACTCGGCCCCGACCACCTGTAAAAATTTTTCTCTACATTACTTATAAACGTTTAACCCACGCTCTCTTGGAAAATCTAATGGTACGCTTTGCTAGTGGTGTAGCGGGTCGTGAGGGTCGCGGACGTACAGGAGAGGCCGACAACGCGGCTGGGGAGGGGGAGGCGTAGGCAAGGGGGATCGTCGAGTACCTGGAATCGAAGCCCCCTGCCGAGGGGCCTCGCTGGCGCTAGCTTGCAATTAAAATCCTCTGTAGCTATTTGGTATCCATGTGTGGTCTGACTTGGTGGAGGCTGAAGTAGACCCCGTCAAGAAGATGGCCGAGCTTATCAAGGCCGGGGCGGTAATGCTGGCCGAGACATGCCCTTACCCGGGCTGCGGCCTACCTCTGTTCAGGCTGAAGACGGGCGAGGTGGTCTGCCCCGTCCACGGTAGGGTCTACCTGGTCAAGACCGAGGAAGAGGCCAGGGAGGTGAAGACCTCTGTGAGCCTGGCCATGACGCTGGACAGGATTGAGGAGAGGGCCTTGATGGAGATGAACGCCATGCTGAGCGAGAGGGGGGAGATAGACCCCACCGAGCTGATAAGGTGGCTTGAGGTCGTCGAGAGGGTGAGGAGGATCAAGAGCGTCATCGCGTCTAGGCCTTCCTCTACGAAGTGAGCCGGTCGAGCAGGGGCCTCACCAGACCCCAGACGTCCCGGAAGACTTCCTCGAGCCCCCTGCTGGAGTCGACTACTACCAGCAGGCCTTCTCTGACCATCCTCAAGTAAACCTCCCTGACCCTGGAGAGGAAGTCGACCCTCTCGTACTCGGGGAACCTCGACGGGGCCCCCTTCTTCCTCGCCAGCCCGAGCGAGGGCTCTACGTCGAGGTATATGGCCAGGTCGGGCCTCGGCGCGAACCTGTTCACCTCCAAGACCCACTCGTATGGTGCCCCTGAGGCGGTCTGGTAGGCGACGCTACTGTAGAAGTACCTGTCGCACACGACCACGGCGCCCTCCCTCAGAGCCGGCTCTATCACCGTCTTCCAGTGTATGAGCCTGTCCAAGGCGTAAGCCAGCGCGTCGACATAGGCGTCCCTAGCGCTGGAGTACTCGCCTTTAACAGCTCTGACGATGCTCGAGTCGTAGGGCTCGTAGGTGTAGGTTGCCCTGTAACCCAGCTCGCCGAGCCTGCTTATGAGGATGTTGGCGATGCTCGTCTTACCCGAGCCGTCCAGCCCCTCGAGGACTAAGAACAGGCCTCTCCTACTCGAAGTGTAGCTCAACGTAGTCTCTCCCCTTCTCGTGTACGAGCACTGCTCTTTTAGAGCCCACCTCTTCTAAAAACCCTTTCCTGACCTGGAAGAGGGGTATATCCGCCATGATGCACCCCGTAATGATGATGGGCTCGGGCTCCTCAACCAACATGCAGCTCGGCTCTCTCCCGTAGTACTTCAGCGCGTAGATAACGTAGGAGCCCACCGTACTCCCGCGCCCGCCCCTGAAGGCCAGCGCTACGCCGGCTATCTGCTCGCCCACCGCCTTGAGCGTGCCGGTCGCGGGGTCTACCTCTCCGAAGAAGCTGATGTAGTCGTTGTAGACACGGAGGGGGGCCCGGCAGTCCCCGTCCACTAGGACTCTAACCCGCTCTCTCACCGTAGACAGCCCTTATCACCCCCAGGGTGTTCGTCAGGTAGTAGTTTGCTTTTAGTTGCTTACTCAAGTAGAAGACCGCCTTACCGGAGTTCGTCACGAGGTGGTCGAACACCCGCGTCAGCCTGGAGACTACAGGGCAGGTGCCAGCGGCCACGTCTACGCCCAGCCTACGCAACCGCAAGACCTCGCTGTAGTGCTTCTCAAATACCTCTACAGGTATCGTTATTAGGAGCCTCCTGTCTCTGGGTAGCACACCCCGCTTTACGACTTGCCTGTATACCTCGAGGAACTCCCACGGGTAGAGGTGGGGGCATCCGAGGTAGCCCAGTACGCTGCCACCGCCGGGCTCCGTACCTATATACTCCTCTACATCGCCCCACTCCACCTCGACCCTGTCCACGAAGTCTGTTGAGTAGAACCCCCTGGGCGTCACCCCTTCCAGGACGACGAGGGCGTGGGAGCCCGAGGCGGCGGACGCGGCGAGCATTATCTTCAAGTCCGCCAAGCCCTGTCCAGCGCCCCTGACGAGCGGTATCTCCCTGACCCTGTAGCCCAGCCACAACCCGAGAGCTCCCGGGTTCCCTCTAACGCGTGGATCCTTAACGTGGACCAGGACTCTCGCGACCCTGTTCCCCGGGACGTGGAGACCCGCGTAGTATGTGAAGCCCGTTAACGCGGAGGCCAGCGCTAGCGGTCCCCCCTCCCGGTTCGTGCTCGCTCCGAACACGCTGTTGGCCACTGCGACAGCGCTACTCTCGCCCCAGGCTAGGAACTCCCCCTGAGCCGGGGGCCTGTGGTAGTACGGGATGCAGGTGAAGACCGGCTTAAACCCCATTTTGATTAGGGAGTCGTCTATCACAGCCTGTTTCCTAGCGTAGGAGCCGTCTATCAACTCCGATAAACCCGAGTAGTCGACGCACCCCGGGTTGACCGTGGTGTATACCCGAGCCCTGCCACCCCCGAGAAGCAGGCTACGGATGAACTCGAGCCCGGGGTCTAGGATGTTGGAGTAGGAGACGCCCGACACGTGGGCGTGGGCGACCTCGACTAGCTTTGTGGCCCCCAGCGCCTCACCCGTCTTGACGATTATAGACATAGCCTTCGCGACGACCCAGCCGAACTCCCCGTTCAACATCCTCTCTTGTTCGCGCGTCAGGTACATTACATTCAACACCGCTTAAAGTACATGATATACCGACCCAGATGATAAAAGTGGAGTGTTCCCCTGCCCCGGACCCACGCCAGCTTCGTCTCGAGGAGTTGACAGATGGGTGCATCCCGCAAAGTTTTTCGTGTAGTCTCCACTGTATTTAATCTATTTTTACTACCCCACCGTAATACCCCTAGTAGGGTAGGCGACGAGTGCCGTTCACCACGTACCACCTAGCCTCAGGGTTTCTGGTGGGGCTCCCGCTTAGAAGGAGGGTCCACTTACCGACCCTCTTGGTCGCGACGACTATACCAGTCGACCTCGGGTCTGTCCTCCTAGTCCTTGGTGGAATAGACGCTAGACCTCACGGGTTGACGCATGGTTTCGTCGTCGCGGCCCTTCTAGGGGTACTCACGGCTATCGTTGTCTACGTGCTCGACCGCTACTTGAAAGTCCATAAGACCCTGTACAGAGCATTCTACCTGGCTCAGGGCGACGAGGAGTTCCACAAGTATATTGCCGGAGGAGTTGTCGGCTCGCTCCTCCACGTAGTTCTAGACGCGCCGTTATACGAGGACATGAGCCCCTTCGAGCCCTTTGTCTCGGGCGTAAACCCGTTCCTCCTCTCGGGCACCCAATTAACGCGGCCCCTATACGACTTAGTCCTGTACGCCGGGCTACTGGCGTACCTCGTATTCTTCTACGAGATGTCGAGAAGGGCGCTGGGCGGACCAGTGGCAAGGTTGCAGCTAGGTGTCCTTGTTATCTTAGTAGCCATATTACTCGCCCCCACCACGGTCGATGTCGAACTCCTATTCAGAGAGCCCGAGGCGTTTATACCCCTGGGTGTTGGGGTTCTCGGTGTAGTTCTCGCCGTGCTATCTCTCGTGGAGATGAGGTTGATGAGCACTGTACGGGCAGGCCTCGTACTCTCGGTGACGGCAACCCTACTTGCCACTGCCTACGCCAACCTGGGAGGCCTGCTACTCTCCTCTACGACCGCTACCCTGGTCTACACCGGAGTCGCTGCGATAATAGTTTTGTTGAGGAGCCCGCTGACCCGTATCCGCATCACGTTTATGAATAAGTCTCTTAAAGCCGTAGACCTCCTATTGATGGGGTGGTTGAGCGCGTTGCTAATTGTGGGGATCCCTGTCTTCGTCGCTGCCTTGTTTATAATACTGGTAGAGTCGAGAAGGCTGGCGGGCCTAGAGCCTCTGGCACGCCCGCGCTGAGCGTGCCCTTCAAGCCGCTACGTGTACGCGTCGGTCTCTAGTACTCGATGTACTCCTCCTTGAAGTCCTCTGTCAGCCTTATGGTGGAGGCCCTCACAACTCTCACGGGGAGTTCCGGGCAGGGGGTTCTAGCGAGTAGTTTACCCGCGTCGAAGTCTATCTTCTCCACGATACCCGGGCACTCGCTGCCCTTCCCGTCGGAGAGCGAGACGTAGAGCCCTCTCTCGAAGCCCTGCGGGTAGACTGCCAGCTTGTCTCTCCCCAGGCTAGCCGACAACTCCTCGTAGACTCTCCTGGTGTCGCCTCTAGCCACCACGAAGTACTTGCCGCCTAGTACACTGCTGTACACCACCCTCTCGTCGTGTAAGTCGACTCGAGCCCCCTGGAGCAGGGGCATGTCTACGAAGACCAGCTGGTTGAGGTCGTACTTCACCATGGACGCGTTGGCGAAGAACTCCCTGTACCTGTCGCTCCGGTACTCTCTCCTCTCAGACCTGTCCCTCACCTTCTTCACGCTGGGCGACGGGACGGTTCTGTACTTGACCCCCAGCCTCTCGAGGGCCGAAAAAGAGGGGTCTGAGCCGCCCACGTGGACCAGGTAGTCTGGTCTCACCTCCACCACGAGCTTGGTCTTGTACAGGACCGCTCCGACCTCCTTCACCCAGCCGTCAGTGTCGACCACAACGGGTGTCCTACCCTCGCCGACAGCCTGCTCCACCAGCCTCTTGACGTAGTTGACTATCGCGTCCGTGCTTCTCTGGGGCTTGTTGTCCCCGACAAAACACATTCTCACGGGCTTTAGCCCCCTGTTCCACAGGGTCTGCTCGCTCGGGTAGGCGAGTGATACGTAGCCCGGGGGCGCAACGTCGGCTTGGCCTACGTCCGCGTCTACGAGAGCCGGCCTCATCCCCCTCTCGAGGGCCTTGTTGAGGAGAAGCGTCGTGAAAGAAGACTTGCCAGAGTCTACTTCGCCTACAACCACTACTACTGTAGGGTTACTGCTCACGATTTCCTCGCTCAGCTTAACCCACTCGAAGTAGGCCTCGTTGTCCTCGAGCCTCTTAATCTGCGCCTCGTTGACCATGCTCAAGTCGAGCTCCGAGTCCTCGAGGGCTACCACTGCGTAGCTCTTCAGCCTGTGGATTATGACCCTCTCTCCTACGACGACCTTCTTGCCCAGGATCTCTACCGTGCCCCTCAAGACCGTGAACGCCATCGGCCCGAACAGCTTGACGCCCTCACCTTTGTTCAGCTTAAGAGTCGGCACAGCCGCTCACACCACTCGTAGTGGGTTTCACCAGGCCTTTTTACATGTGATGGTAACTTGGTGGGCGTCTATTAAGCTTCCTACAGGAGGAGAATTCCAATAGCGGACCCGCTGTTAGGGCACGCCGGCCCTCCTATACTTGGACCACGGCTCATTGAAGGGTTTCGTCGCGATCACTATTAGTTTGTCCCCGACCCCCTCCGGGCTCCTTGGGTCCAGCGTACTAGCCTTGGCGTTCCTCAGCACGACGACGTCTTCGCCGGGCTTGCTGCGCGTCGCTATAGCCCACTCGACCTGTAAGGGGTCGTCGACGTCTATGTCCTCGTCTACGACTACGACCACCTTCATGCTGGGGTGGGCCGTGAGGGCTGCCAGGGCTGCGCTGAGGGCCTCTCCCCTAGTAGACTGCTCGATGGCTATGACCCCTATGAGCCAGCTGCCGCCGCTGACAGCCAGCCGGACTGCCCTGACGCCCGGCGCCACCCTCTTGACACTCTCGTAGATAAGCGGCTCTCTCGGGAGGCCCATCAAGTAGAAGTGGTCGCTTGTCGCCGGCACTATGGCGTGGTACACCAATCTGCCCTGGGCGTTAACGTAGTAGGCAACGGGCTTGAAGACGTTCTGCCTCCTCCTCTCGTCTACTAGACCCAGGATGTCGACGAAGGGGCCCTCCCAATCCTCCTCCCTGGAGATGACCCCCTCGACAACCAGCGAGGCGGTGACCGGTACAGGTATGTTGAACACGGGGGTCTTGGCCACCCTGTTCACCCCGCTTAGGGCCGCCCCTATCCCCACCTCGAAGACGCCGTAGGGCGGGCTCATGGCGGCCGCGATCTCCTGGTAGACGTCTAGGCCGAGCACCATAGCCACGGGCAGGTCTCTACCCGCCTCGAAAGCCTTTTTCACCATGTAGTGCAGGTGCCTCGGGACGATCCTGAGCGTAGCCCTGTCGTCGTCGATGTACATGACCCTGTGGAAGCTCGAGTTGCAGACGCCCTCCCAGCACGCTATGAAAACAGCGCTGGTCAGGTAGGGGCCCCCGTCCTCGCGGTAGAACTTGATGAAGGGGAGGTCTCGTAGAGCCATGTCGGCTCTCCTGAAGCTGCCGGCGAAGTCCACGACCTCGAGCTGTGAAGGGCTGTAGTACGCTCTCAGTAGCTTCTCGTACAGCTCGGAGTCGCTCCTCGCACCCACCAGCTCGTATACGTCTCCCCGGTCTCTCAGTATATTTGAGACGCACTCCCACTCCTTGCCCTTGAGCCTGAACACCACTCTCTCCCGCCTATGCCCGTAGACCGCCCTCGTGGGCTCGTATTCGGGGTCTAGGTCGCCGGCAAAAAACGTGTCTTTGCGCCCCTTTAAAGAGTCCACTAGCGAGGCGAGCGTGGTCAAGTAGACGCCCTCTACACTCATCAGCTAACGTAAACTAATCTGGCGGGGCGGAGACTTAACCTTATCTGGCGTCGGTAGCCGGAAGTGCTATAGCACCTCGACCCCCTGCTTCAAGGCTATCCTCAGGGCTGCCAGGACGTCCTTATTGCCCCTGAGGTACTGCCTGTTCACGACGAGGCCCTTCAAGAGGAGCCGGGCGCTAGCCCTACTGTGTGAGGGCGTGGTGTTGTACTCGCTGACGAGCTCTACTCTAACACCCGGGACCCTTATCTTGACGTCCCTGGCTATCTCGAGCCCCCGACCGTGAGCCCCCACTCTAACGATGACGGATGTCGCCGGGACGCACTCTACCAGCTCCCTCACCTTGCCGACCAGGTCGTCCATGAACCCCCAGTCTACTACAACCGAGTCGCCTAGAGCTATGAACGCGTGCCTCGAACCCGGGTCGACCCCTATTGTCAGGCTACCGTACTCGCTCTTCATGAGAGAGGCGAGTACGGCCTTCTCCAGCCCTCTACAAGTCCTCTCCGGGTCGTAGACCACCGCTAAATCCCTCCTGGCGCCGACCTCGTCTCTTATCTCGCTAGAGTCCGTGTAGACGACGCTGTACTCAGGTACCTCGTCGAGCGTGTAGTAGAAGGAGAACTTGATACCCCTCCTCCTGAGCTTGTCGACGACTTCTCTAAACCACTTAGGGTCGTATACTGCGACTACCAGGTTCCTGTACAGCAATACAACCACTTCTATCATTATAAGGATACACAAGAGTAGATTATAGGTTGTGAGCGATACAAAGACCCGTAGCCATCACCAGAGGTTTCGCGGGCTTGCGCGTGCCGACCGAGTTGAGGAGGCTGGTCTCCGGGTCTCCTACAACCCTCTTCTACGGCCCGGCAGCCGCTGGTAAGACGAACATATTGATCAGCCTGGCTAGAGAGTTCTGCGTCTTCGGGAAGAGGTGCGTGTTCATAAGCACCGAGGGCACCCTCCACTACGACAAGATAGCGAAGGCCGGCGTAGGTTTCGGGAACGTAGAGTTCGCGGACGTGGTGGACTTCGACGTCTTCACCGAGCTGCTCCTCAAGCTCTCATCGGCAACGGTATTCAACTACATCTTCATAGACAGCATTAACGCCCTCTACAGGCCGCTCGCGACTAGGGCCGACGTGCTGTCCAAGTACCTATTTACTCTCGCCAAGCTCTACAACTATAGCCTAAGGGGTGGTAGAGTGGTCGCCTCTGCGCAGGTGAGGGTGGGGGAGGACGGCGAGTTGGAGGCCTCGGGCTTCAAGCTGCTAGACTACTACTTCGACACTATCTTCCAGGTCAACTTCGAGGGCTCCAAGAGGTTTATTAGACTCGAGAAGCCCCCTAACCGGGAGCTTAAAATGTACTTTAGGGTAGGTGACGAGGGTGCTGTATTCTACTGACAGCGCCCTGGCGGCCCTAGTCGAGTTCGTGCTCATGTACTACCTCTCCCCGATGGTAGCAAACAGCGCCCCCGTCCTAGTCAGGGGGAGGACGCTCATCGACGGGGGCAGGCTGTTCCTGGACGGTAGACCGGTCTTCGGATCCCACAAGACCTGGGAAGGTTTCCTCGCAGGGGTAGTAATGGGTTTCACCTCTTCGTGTACTGTAGGCCTGGTTTTCGAGAGCCTGCCCCTCACGTTCCTCAACATGGGCGGCGTAGTAGCGGCATTACTAGGGGACCTGGGAGGGGCGTTCGTGAAGAGGAGGCTGGGTATCGAGCCGGGAGAGCCCCTACCAGTTGTAGACCAGCTCGACTTCGCCCTCGCTGCGACGCTACTATACCTCCTCCTAGACGCGGGTTTCGCGTCGCGCCCAGACCTCGTGGTGATGTCTCTGCTTATTATACTCGTACTCCACTTGCTGACAAACAACGTCGCCTTCGTGCTCGGGTTGAAGAATAAAAGGTGGTAACGTTTTTAACCATTAATAAAATGGTAGTTGAGGAGGGTGCTTACTCGTGAAGATACCCAAGGTGATTGTGACCTACTGCCCGAGGTGCAGGAGGCACACCGAGCACACCGTGACGATCTACAAGCACGGTAAGAGGAGGAGCCTAGCCGAGGGCGAGAGGAGGTACGCCAGGAAGAAGCAGGGCTACGGTTCCAAGAGGAAGGCCGAGCAGAAGAGGTTCGCTAAGACGACCAAGAAAGTTGTCCTGAAGCTGAAGTGTAAAGAGTGCGGCTACACCCTCCACAGGGAGGGTATTAGGCTGAAGAAAGCCGAGCTCGTAGAGGTGGCCAAGTAGTGAAGAAGAGACTAATCCCGGTACCCCAGCCCAGGAGCAGGTTCTACAGGGTTATCTGCAAGACCTGCGGAGCGGAGAACGTAGTCTTCAGCCACTCGACGTACCCGGCGAGGTGCAAGGTCTGCGGCACGGTCTTGGTCAAGCCGACCGGGGGCCGGGCTATCGTACTCAAGGACAAAGCCGAGATAGTAGCCGAGCTAGGCTGAGACACAGCCCGCTCTTGTCCCGAACCCTCCCTGCTCGACTGTTCTCCGTTGCGGGCCGTTGGAGTCGGCGCTGCGCCTGCTACACAAAATTTTAAAGACAAAACTACATACTGGCAATTTAGGGAGGTGGTGTTTGCACTATAAGGCCGTTCTAGTCGCATTAGCTCTCATACTTCTCAGCCTTCTACCAGCCACAGTAGTCTCGTCTTACGCGCAACCAGGCGACGGCGTCTACTCGGTTAAGTACATAGTGGTCAAGGCCTCCCAGGTACCGGCGTTGATCGGCTGCAGACAGGACAGTCTGAGGGCAGTCACCTATCTACCGGGCGGGGGCGTAGTACACGGACGCGTCTTCATCGCCCCCAGAGAGTTCGTCGCGTCCAATAGTACGCTAAAGGGGCTGATCGAGATCCCAGTACTCGGAAACGGCCTGGTCGACGCGGACACCGTGCTTATGGTCCAACTACTCGTACCTCAAGCAGGGAAAGACCAGCACGCGGCGCACCAGCCTGGAGTAGGAGAGACCTTCCCATGGCCGGTTGAGTACGCGAAAGACAGGGTTAGAAGCAGGGCGATTGTACAGGTAGAGCCGGGCAGCCTCGTAATCGACCCCGCTAGGGGGCTAGAGTACGCTCAAGCACCGATGACCCTAGGGCTCTACTGTGATAGAGACCCGAGGGGCTCTAACGCTGTCTTCGATAATGACGTCCTCCAAACTCTGAAGTACGCTGTTGAGAAGGGGGTGTTCTCGTCGGTTAAGATAGTCAAGGAAGAGCACTTTAAGGGGTTTGTCGTAGACCTCAAGAAAAACTCCATTAGCGCTGTGCTCCCTGACAGCGAGCACGGTACAGAGTCGGTGAGTAGTCAAGGCCTGATCGTTATTGGGGGCGGTGGCGGGCCAAGCCAGCTCTATCAGTTTGTCTACCCGCTCGTACCGCCCGAGTTCGCGAAGTATTTGGCGGGGGGCATCTCCTACGACTCCGTCTATCTAGGTCCCTACGTCTACAATGTGAAGCTGAATATCAAGTTCTCGGCGGTTAGCCCCGGTAGCGTCTTAGAGGTGAAGTATGTGCTCAAGAACGTCGACCCCACGACAGGCCGGGTTTTGAGCATACTCGAGTCGAAAGACTTGTTCTTCGAGGCCCCTACAACGCCGACCCTTATTACGTTGTACCCGTCCAACGTCGATTACTACGGTAATTTGAGCGTAGACATCTCGTTGAACACGTGGGTGAAATCGTCGGGCACGTTACAGAGCGGGGGGAACGTCTCGCTTAGGACGCTGTCCGTCTACGTGGAGAAGCTCTACCCCGAAATGCCGATACCACAGACGAGGAGGGCCGTGCAGGTCTTGTCTACAGGAGTCCAGTCCAGCATACTGCCTTCCAACACCAGCAGCTACTTCAGGGACGCGGGGGCCTACTTCTACGTGCCCTACACTATCTCGCTGTCGTCCACGCTTATCAACGGGCAGTACTTGAACTACGCTACGGGCAACGGTAGTGTAAAGGTCAGGGTCGTACTAGTCGACGTCGGCCCCTTTGGTACTCCAACACCGTTCAGCGGCTGGGTGGCCATATATGTCGACAACTGGCTTTACGCTAACAAGACTGTGTCCAGCCGCCTCGTGGGGGGCGTATACATGGCGGACACCTACACCGAGGTACCGGTCGAGCTAGCCCTCGCGTATTTCGAGATGGCGTCGGGCCCTCTCCTGACTATTACAGTTAACGCGACAGACGTTTACGGCTCCCGGTCTTATATAAGGGCGTACGTCGACGCCTGGGTCGAAGAGTGGTACGCTCCAGAGGTGTGGAACCCCTACAACCCGCACCCCTGGATACTCGAATTTTGCCCTTCAATCCAGGTGTACGCGCAGGCGATAGTGAGCGACCCGAGTTATGTTGGGCATCCCACAACCGTACTCGGCGTAAGCTTGGCGGGTATCGGTCTAGGTGTTGTCACGGTAGAAAGCACGTGGATGGCCTTTGAGATAAAGGCCTCGGGGGTGAGAACGAGCAATCTCGCGAGCAGCGTAGGCTCGTTAAACCTACGAATCAGGATGCCCCTCGAGATGGCCCGATACGTCGATCACGCCGGTGGCTTCGAGTGGAATGTCTCTGTGGGAGGGGCAGAGTTTATCCTACAGCTGGCTGGTATTATAAACTTCCCGATATCTCTTGCCACCAGTGTTCTGGAGTTCTTTGGGTTGGTCAGGTCTGAATCAGCGTTTTTGGCTAGTAGCCTTTTCGCCATTCCTGACCTATTCTTGGACATTATATCGAGGGGTGCCACCAAGGTTGTCAACACCCTCAACGTCCGCACGTGGAGCGACGGACAGTTCTACTACGTTCTCTACGGGTGGTCTTCTGGGCCTCGAATCGTCGACTCGGCCTCGCTTAGGGTTGTTTTGCCCTCCGGGAGTATCGCTATCCCGTCCAATAGATCGTACGTCATCTACGTGTCGGGTAGCGTGAACGGGAAGGAGCTCGGCGAGTTTCCTGTGAACGTGTACTTGTTGCCCCCTCCCATCCCACAGTACTACGAGCCTGGTGGTGTGAATGATGTATTCAAACCCTGGTGGTAGTCCCAGGCTACTACTAAACATTCTCGAGTACATCGGGGTCGTCACTCTGCTTGTTCTGCCCGTGTCCTTCGCATACTCGTTCGTGATTAAGAGCTACTTACTAGCGTTCCAAGACGACAGAGTGCTACCATACGCGACGGGTCTTGAGTTCACCCTGGCACTCTTACTCCCAATCCTTCTCCTGCCCCTCCCGCTATACATGGCCGCTAGGGAGGAGGCGCTCGTGCCACCCGTAGTGATACGTATAGTGAGGAACACTGCCTTCGCGTTCGCGCCGTATACCATGTATTCTCTAGTGGGAATCCTGTTGTCAGCCTTCGGTATTAGGAGGTTGATCGACCCCGTTGTCTCGTTCTTTATCGTGGGGGTTATCCTCTCGCCGATTCTAGGGCTCCTTGTTTTGGCGATCTTCTTCCTCGCGCCGGCTCTCTCGTGCTTCATAGTACACTACGACGGGGAAGTGAGCTGGGGTGCCTACAGGTACCTCTGGAGCATCGTCAAGCCTATGTGGGTCATATCGCTGGCAGGCTCCCTGCTAGCCCTATTCGCATCGGCTATTGTGGGCTGGACCCTCTTCTTAACTCTGGCACCCCTCGTTCCCAGCTTCTTCCTCGAGAAGATCGTGAGCTACACAGCGTACGACTGGTGGATAAGGGGCTTACTTGACAAGTACGTCCCGAACTACCTCAGCGTTGCCCTGGGCATCCCGAACATTCTAGTCTACAGCGCGGTAGCCATAGAGGTCGTGAGAGGTGAGTGTAGGTCGGTCACAGCCCCAAGCGCGTGAAGCCTCTAACAGAGGCTTTTTTAACGATTGGTTTAACCCGAAGTGCGGGGGGTGGGATTCGAACCCACGCAGGCCTACGCCATCGGGTCCTGAGCCCGACCCCTTTGACCTAGCTCGGGCACCCCCGCTCAGTTAATATATTTATTTGGAGACCCGTTTTAAGCAAGGAGGGTTTGCCTAAAGCGCCGGGGGCGGGATTCGAACCCGCGTGCCCCGTATGGGGCAGTAGGTCTCTCGCTCTAGCCGGAACTCGAGCCTACCCCCTTAGGCCGCTCGGGCACCCCGGCTCAACATATTCTATATTGTTAGAGTGGTTTAAATCGCTCGTTCTACTAGGGACTTCACGAAGCCCGTGAAAACGGGGCTCGGGCTCAGCGGCCTGCTCTTGAACTCCGGGTGGAACTGGACTCCCAGGTAGAACCTGTGCCCCTTCAACTCGACCACCTCGACGAAGCCCTCATCGCTCCAACCCGTGGGTTTGAGGCCCGCCTCGCTGAGCTTGTCGACGTACTTGGGGTTCACGGTGTACCTGTGCCTGAACCTCTCGTAAACAGGTGTAGTACCGTAGAGCCTCCATACCAGGCTGCCCTTCTCGAGGTTCACCTTGTGGGCGCCTAGCCTCATAGTCCCGCCCAGCCTGCTCACGCTCCTCTGCCAGGGTATCAAGTCTATAACCGGGTGCTCTGTCCCCGGGTCTAGTTCCGTGCTGTTAGCCCCCTCCAAGCCGAGCACGTTCCTCGCCGCCTCTACCACCATGAGCTGCATGCCGAAGCATATCCCCAGGACGGGCTTACCCTCCTCCCTGAGCTTCTTCAAAGCCCTAATCTTGCCCTCAGCCCCCCTCTTCCCGAAGCCGGGCAGTATGACGGCGCCGTCGTACTCGTCGAGGGCGTCCAGGCTTACGAGGCCGCTCTCTATGTCGGTCGACTCGATCCAGCCCAGGTTGACCCTCGCACCCACCTGGGCGGCAGAGTGCCTCAACGCCTCCACGATGCTTATGTAGCTGTCTCTGACCTTGGTGTACTTCCCCACCATGGCCACTCTAACTTCCTTACCGGCACTCTTCACCTTCTCGGCCAGCGAGGACCAGTCACCTAGGTATGGCTCCCTGTAGTCTAGCCTAAGCACCTCTGTCACGTACTTCAACAGCCCCTCTCTGTGGAGGATAAGCGGCACCTCGTAGACGGAGGAGACGTCTGGGTCGCTGAACACCGCCCTCTGAGGCACGTTGCCGTAGAGGGCTATCTTGGCCTTCTCCTCCTCGTTCAGCATCCTGCCAGACCTCACCACTATCGCGTCTGGCTGTATACCGATCCTCCTGAGCTCCTGGACGCTGTGCTGGACGGGCTTGGTCTTCAGCTCGCCAGTAGATATGATCGGGGCCAGGGCCACGTGGACGAACACCGTGTTCGAAGGGCCCTCCTCGAGCCTCATCTGCCTAATGGCCTCTAGGAAGGGGAGGCCCTCTATGTCCCCAACCGTACCTCCTATTTCGACTATGAGTACGTCTGAGCCACGCCTCCTAGCCACCTCCCTGATCCTGCTCTTGATCTCGTCTGTCACGTGGGGGACGACCTGGACGCACTGCCCCAGGTACCCCCCTTCCCTCTCCTTCTCCAGGACTGAAAGGTATATCTGCCCCGCGGTGATGTTGTTCAGCCTCGACATGTCCTTACCTAGGAACCTCTCGTAGTGGCCTAGGTCGAGGTCTGTCTCGCCACCGTCCTCGGTAACGAAGACCTCTCCATGCATGTAGGGGTTCATAGTCCCAGCGTCTACGTTCAGGTAAGGGTCTATCTTGACAGCGTCGACGTTGTACCCAGCTCTACTGAGGAGCAGTCCTATAGAACCCACTATAACGCCCTTGCCAAGGCTCGAGAGGACTCCTCCTGTTACAAAAATGTACTTGACCAAGTGCCCTTACCTAAATTAGCCTTACGTTACTTTATAAACTTGAAGCCAGATATGTTGACACATGGTCGACAAGACTTCTCTAAAGTACGTTACATGGGATGAAATACACAAAGCTCTAGCAGTGCTGTCCAGGAGAGTTAGGGAGACTTTCAAGCCGGACATACTAGTGGCGATCGCTAAAGGGGGGTACATCCCGGCCCGTATACTCTCGGACTTCCTTAACGTCGGCGAGATAGGGTTCGTGGAGATAAAGTTCTACAAGGAGATCGGTAAGACGAGGGAGAGGCCTGTTGTCTACCAGTTCTCGCTCAGGAACATCGAGGGTGTCAACGCTCTACTAGTAGACGACGTCGTCGACTCGGGTAGGACCCTGCAGACGGCGACAAACCTCTTATCGAACTTCGGCGCGAAGGAGATCCGCAGCCTCGCCATATACGTCAAGAAGTGGAGCCCGGTCCTGCCCGACTACTACTGGGAGGTCTCAGACAAGTGGATCGTCTTCCCGTGGGAGATATGTGAGACGGCTCGCGAACTCGGCGGCGGCAACCTGCCGCCGGAGGTAGGCGTTGTAGAGCACTGCTACTAGCAGTGCTACAGCACGAGAGCCGTTATCACGGCCACCGACAAGACCGTCAGTAGTACCGAGTAAACCACGTAGACGCCCTCGTCGAAGACCATGAGGCTGAACATGTCCATTACCCTCCACAGCTCCATGTTGGGCTCCTTGATGTGCACGTGAGCCCACCAGCTGGTCGGGAACATGAAGACCCAGAACGCGATGTAGGCTATGTAGACTATTGATGCCACCATTCTACGCCTGGACCCGCCCACCTGCAGGGCCGCCAGCCCTATCCCCGGCACGAAGTACTGGTAGTTCACCCTCCAGTACGAGGTCGTGAAGGCCAGGTAGAGGAGGAGTGCCAAGAGGCCCACGTCGCGCTCTCTGGTACTAGTGAGCCAGATTGCCACCAGCACGTTTAAGACCAGGTAGAAAACCCACCAGTACGAGACGACCCACTCGTAGTCACCCCCACTGAACTGGTGCATGTATGTGGCTAGGCTCGACAGCCCGTTGAAGCTGTACACTATCGGGTAAGTGTACCCTGGTTTCAGCGAGGCGAGGACCTCAAAGGCCTTGGACAGGGTCTGGCTGTAGTAGGCTACGAAGGGCGCGAAGGGCGATAATGCGCCCAGTACGAATGCCGCGAGACCGGATAGCCTGCTCTTTAAGCACTTGTCCTCTACCAGACTGGAGACCAGTACACCTAGTGAGGCGGGAGCTACGTTGGGCTTGAAAGTCGCGGCTAGCCCCGCCAGGGCCAGGCCCGGCAGGCGCCTACCCGACCTGTACAGGTAGAGGGACGCGAGTATGAGGCTCAGGGGTATTTGGTCGAACATGCCGTAGACCGAGGAGGTGTATATGACCGCGGGGTTCAGGTAGTAGAGGGCAAAACCCACTAGCGCGGCCCGGCCGCCACTGTACCTGGACAGAATGAGATAGATCAGGACGCCTGACACGACGTCGAACGCTACAAACAAGCTCTTACACGCGACCACCCACTCGACGGGGACGTAGACGTAGTAGTTCCCGCTATTCCAGTACGCCAGGACGGGTTGTCTAAGTAGAGCCCTGAGAGGTGCTAGTAGCAGTACTAGCTGGGGGCCGTAAACATAGGGCCAGTTGTAAGGCCACCCCTCCTCCGCGTAGAGCTTCGCGTCCGCGTACTTGTAGAATTCGAGTCCGTGTCTCAGGAAGGTGTCGGAGAAAGAGGCGAACTGTGCTATATCGCTTCCCGAGGTGTACGGTACGAAGACCAGCCGTACCATTAGGCCTGCTACCAGCATCAGCGAGAAGGCGTAGTCCCTAGCGAGCCCCCTCAACATCTAGGAGGACCCGTGTACTAGTGGGGCGGCTGTAGCTAATAAAAATTAAAGCGACTCACGGCTTGACGCTGAAGTACAGCCTCTTCTTACCCTTACCCTTGTTCTCTACCCTGAGCAGGACTATCTCGCCTATCTCGAGGGTGTTCTTGACGTGCGGCCCGCCGTCGGCCTGTACGTCTACCCCCGGTATCTCCACTATCCTCAGCTTCTCGACTCTCGGCGGCGCCCTGGAGGCCAATTTCACTATCCCGGGTATCTTCATGGCCTCGTCGTAGGGTAGCCAGTACACCTTCACCTCGATGCCCCTCTTCACGACGTTGTTTGCCATCTCGACAGCCCTCTGGAAGAGCGCCTTGTCCGCCGACTCGAGGCTGTAGTCGTCGTAAGCGTACTCGGGGCTGACGTTGCCGCCCGTGATCAGCGCGTTGTACTCGCTGTACATGATCGCCGATATTATGTGCGCCGCCGTGTGCAACCTCATCAGCCTGTACCTCCTCTCCCAGTCCAGGACCAGCTTAACGACGTCGCCTGGCTTCAACTGGAGGTCGCCCGCGATCTCGTGGGCCACGTCGCCCGTGTCTCGGTCGTAGTATACCGACTCCACCCGAGCCGAGGACCCGTCCTTCACAATAAAGCCCTTGTCGTTGTCCACGCCACCGCTCCGCGGGTGGAAGATCGTCCTGTCTAAAAAGACCTTGTTCCCGACGACATTAAGGACCCTGGCGTCCAGCTCTTTGATGTACGAGTCGTGTTGATACACCAGCTCTGTCAAACAGGCCACCCACCACTCGTGTAACAGTAGCCGGGCGGGGATTCGAACCCCGGTCACGGGGTCTCCTCCCTGTGTGAGGACCAAAGCCCCGCATCCTTGGCCGCTAGACGACCCGGCTACTGGTAGGAGATATTACTTGCGTAGCTTATTAAACTTGGGACAGAAAAGTTTATTAACCCCCAGGATAAGGGTTTAATAGAGTGTGCTTAGGTGATCGTATTTAAACTTTACTCTTCTAGGGGGTGACCGTTTTGAGCGGTGAAAAAACCTCCTCTACTCCTAGCCAGAGCCCCAACGTTTCGAAGTGCCCTCCTAACAAGATCATTTTCGACCACGGTAAAGGCGAGTACGTCTGCCTCGAGACCGGCGAGGTGATCGAGGAGAGGGTCATCGACGAGAGAGCTGAGTGGAGGGCCTTCACGCCGGAGGAGAGGGAGAGGAGGGCCCGCACGGGTGGGCCTATTACGGGTACTGTGCACGACATGGGCTTCGCGACGTCAATAGACTACGCTGACAAAGACGCCTCCGGGAGGAGGATCATAGATAAGAAGGCCCAGCTCCAGAAGCTAAGGAAGTGGCAGGCGAGGACCAGGATTCAGAGCAGCGTGGACAGGAACCTCGCCCAGGCCCTGAACGAGCTGGAGAGGATCGCGGAGCTACTGAACCTCCCCACGCACGTGAGAGAGGAGGCTGCCAGGATATACCGCATGGCTGTCGAGAAGGGCCTGGTGAGGGGCCGTAGCATAGAGAGCGTTATAGCCGCCGCGGTCTACGTAGCCTGCAGAGAGGCGAGGGTCCCGCGCTCCCTCGACGAGATAACAAAGTACACGAGGATACCTAGGAAGGAGATCGCGAGGTGCTACAGGTTGCTGCTGAGGGAGCTTGGTATCAAGGTCACCGCAGTAGACCCAATAGACTTCATCCCCAGGATAGCCCACGCCCTGGGGCTGAGTGGCGAGATAATAAAGAACGCCACGGAGATCCTGAACAAGGTGAGGAACAAGGGGGTGACCGCTGGTAAAGACCCGGCAGGGCTGGCTGCCGCAGCAGTCTACATAGCCGCTATAACGGCGGGCGAGAAGCGTACACAGAAAGAAGTGGCCCACGTTGCGGGGGTAACCGAGGTCACAGTAAGGAACAGGTACAAGGAGATAATCGACGCTCTGGGGATCCAGGAGAAAATGGAAGAGTGAGAGAAAAACCTTTTTTGCTCAGTCTACTATAATCACGTTCTCAGGCGGGAACCCGAACTCGTTAACGAGGATCTCCTTGACTCTGTGCCTGTGGTCTCCCTGTAGCTCTATAACACCGTCGTCTCTATAAGTTCCTCCGGCTGCGAGCTTTGTCTTTAGCGTCTTGGCAATACTCTTCAAGACGTCTCTTTCCTGTGGTAGGCCTTCGATCACCGTCACGGCCTTGCCGAACTTCCTCGTGTCAACCCTTATCTTTATGATCTGCTCCTCGCGCCCTAGTTGCTCGCATATCTCCGGCGGTAGCCCACCACAATCCAGCTCTTTTGCCACCATTACTTTATCCAACCTTTGATCCGAGGTGTTCCGTATCTACTTTTATACTAGTAGCCTTAAAAACTTATTTAAACAATAAGAGTCTATCCCGGGGACGTGCCGGTTGGTCAAGTACGTGTGTGGCAGGTGCGGCTACGTATTCGACGAGGAGGAGTTGAGGGTTTACAGAGGTAGGATCAAGTGCCCGCGCTGTACGTACGAGGTCATCTACAAGATCGCTAGGCCTTATAGGCTGGTCAAGGCCGTCTAGCCCTTCTCTGAGAGGACACCTCTATCCATCGAGTAGGGCTTGTCCGCCACTGCCAGGTCTTCGAGGTCGTGCGAGACTATGACTGTGGGGACTCCGAGGGCCTTCACGAGCCTCGCGATCTCCTTTCTCAGCCCCCTCCTAGACTCCACGTCTATGTTAGCGAAGGGCTCGTCTAGCAGGAGGACGCGGGGGTTGGACGCAAGCGCCCTGGCCAAGGCTACCCTCTGCTGCTGCCCGTAGGAGAGCTCCCGGGGCATCCTATTCTCGAGGCCCCGGAGGCCAACGAGCTCTAGGATTTCGCTCACCTTCTCTCTGTCGGGCCTTATCTTCCTACCTCTCATGGCGTAGGCTATGTTCTCATAGACGCTCATGTGCGGAAACAACAGTAGGTCTTGGGGGAGGAAGCCGACCCTCCTCTTCTCCGGAGACTTGTTGACCTCGACCCTCTTATCCGCCTTGAAGACGACCTCCCCGCCTATCACTATAGTGCCTCTCACCGGCCTGATGATGCCCGCTATCGCTTTCAGGAGGGTGGTCTTGCCCGCGCCGTTCGGCCCCTGTATCACGGCGATCTCGCCTCGCCCCACACCAAGGTACCCAACCCTGACGCTGAAGCTTCCGACTAGTACGAGGAGATCCCTAACCTCGAGACCCTCCCCATCCACCACTCCTTATCACCCTGGCAGCGATGCTTATCGTTAGAGATACAGCAATAGAGAGCAGTATCATCGCTAGGGCCACGTTGACGTTACCGGTGCTCATCTCGACGTATATGGCGCCCGGGAGGGTCGCTGTCTTCCCCAGGATCATGCCGGCAACCATGACTGTAGCGCCGAAGTCGGAGAAAGCCTTCATGAAGCCCATTAGTATGGAGGATACGAGGCCCCTCCTAGCCAGGGGTATCACCACGTTGAAAAAGGTGCTGAAAACGCCGTGCCCCAGCGTCCTCGAGACGTGCTCGTACTCCACGCTCACGTTCTTGAAGGCGTCGGTCATAGGGGTGATCATGGTTGAGAACGCAAGTATAAACTGGACGAGGACAGCCCCGTTCAACGTGAAGAGCAGGTTGAACGCGCCGTTTAAGGCTCTGCCCACGCTTGTCTGGACGATGAAAAGCAAGACGATGCTGCCTGTGGCGACAGGGGTTAACATGAAGGGTAGCGATAATATCGACTCGACCAGAAGGGGCGTGAACCCAGCCCTCCTCGAGAGTAAGTAGGCGACGACGACCGCTAGAGGCGCCGCCAGCAGCGTGGCGAGCGAGGCCG
>JAGDWK010000026.1:1659-3572 GCA_023256015.1 Thermogladius sp. | reverse complement strand
TCCACGTAGATGTACTTCTTTCTCTCGTCGCTCGCTACGCGATACGACTTGACCTGCTCGAAGACCACCCCTCTGGGCCTGACCTCTACGTTGAAGCTCCCCTCGATCGTTAAGGCGTCGTCCTCTAGTTTGACCAAGAGGCCCGACGGACCCCACTTCACGCACTTCCTCTTACTGCTCAAAGTCTCACTCTACCTTTTTAAAGAGCCCGAAATGGTTACTTAAATAGTAAGGGGGGTTACTATGCCGAAGAGCCCAACCGTGATATTGCGGGAGGAGGCGAGAAAGAGGGGGGTAGAGGTCCTAGACATTTACTCGTTCAAGGAGGTAGACCTGGTCAGAGCGAGGGTTGGGAACAAGGTCATTGTTGCCGAGTCAGCTAAAAAGGTCTCGACTCTCACGACGAAGGACGAGGTCGTCAAGTTCGTAGAAGACCTCCTTAAAAAGCTGGCGTGAACGCTAGCAGTGGAGCTAAGGGACTACTCTAGGACTATATACACCACCGCTTTCTCGTCGGGGCTCATCAACTTAAACGAGACTATGTTGTCGTGGTTGCTTAGGTCTACTCTGTTCCAGCCCTCAGAAATGGAATAGCTGCTAGTGTCGACAAGCCTCGGCGGTAAGCCTACATCGTACTCGCTCACCTTAAGAGTGTTGGGCTTGCTCGAGTATACCCTCAGGTGGGGCTCCTTGTACCCGGTTAATGGTACGCCGCCGAAGACCCTACCGCCCACAGCGGAGCCCTCGACCCTGAAAACGACGGGTGGCTGTCTACCCGTGAGGATGCCCTCTTCGCTAACGCTTAAGACCTCTCTCACCCCGACATCGATCTTGGTCGCGTCCCTCCCTCCCAGGTTGGGGGAGTTGTTCGTGCCGAGTAGCACGTCGCCGCCTCTTTTGGTCATACTCGTGATCCTGGCGCCCGCTGCGAGGACTATTCTAGCAACCGGCGGGGTTATGTAGACGAGAACAGACGGGCCTACGCTGTAGTTTAGAGTCCTGACTAAGCCTTTCTTGGGCTCCGCCACGTGTAGGGCTCCGTGAGAGTAGGCGTTGAACACAGCTAGTACACCGCCCCCGATTACGAGGGCGTTGCTCCTGGAGGGCGAGTACTGCGTTCCTGGGAAGTCGAACAAGCGAACAAACAAGGGCTCTTCGACATCAGGCTCAACAGGGTTTCCTACGAGTAGTCCACCCCTGAAGAAGTGCCAGTACCTAGCGTAGGCTGAGACCGCGTAACCGCTGCCCCTGTTCTCGACGCCTTCACCATCTACGCTTACAGCAGCCCAGTCCCGGACACTATAGTAGAGCATCCTCTTCTCGTGTGGGTCGTAGCACTGGACCCCGTCTACACCCCTCCTCCAGTCCGGTTGCATGTCGAAGCACGCGAACTCCAGAAAGAGGCTGCCCTTCAACCCCGGGACGTCGCTGAGCCTTTTCAGCTCGCTACTGGACCTGTCTAGCTCAAATATCCCGAGGTTGAAGTGCCCGTCAGCCCTGGCTAGTAGGAGTTTGTCGTTCAGCCAGTCGTAGACTATCTCGGATACCTCACCAGCCCACTCCCTCTCACTTCTGGCACTCTCGCTCCAGACAAGCCTAACAGTCTTTTCGTTGATGTTGTACTCGTGTACGTGTGAGTACTTGTTCCTGAAATCGATCTCACCGGCAAACCCCTCTCTCGATTTGTAAACGGCTGGGTTATGGACCCACCCGCCAAAGTATATGTACTCGTCCACGGTCTCGACGGCGTTGTACGTGTCTCCGCCCGACGAAGGGCCCGGCCCCAATAGCTCGAACCTGTAAACCGTCTCCTCGTTGTCGTGTCGGAAGTGCGCCTCTGCCTCCATCGATAACGTGTAGTACAGGACTTTTCTGTAGTAGGTCAAGCCAAATACTCCGCCGCTACCCCACTC
>JAGDWK010000026.1:0-1559 GCA_023256015.1 Thermogladius sp. | reverse complement strand
AGTACAGGACTTTTCTGTAGTAGGTCAAGCCAAATACTCCGCCGCTACCCCACTCAGGCCCGTAACCCGGCTTGAAGAGGTAGTCCATAACCTCACCTGGCTAACTCTTTAATGGGAAAGATAAAAAACGATTTCCTCCCCGACGCGCGAACCAAGATTCGAGAGAGTAAGCCCCACTCGTGGAACTCCGAGAGCTCTTAGGAGCTCCGAGGACCAAAAGCTTTAGAAAACGTAGTCCATGTAGAGACCCGTCTCCACGTAGATGCCTCTCAAACCGGCCCTCTCCAACTCGGTCGAAGCCCTCGCGACTCTAGAGGCTATGTCATCGCACGGCAAGTCGCACAGCAGCCTCAAGTGTAAGACCCCGCTGTTCACCTCACCGTCGAGGACGACTACCCTCCCGCTCATGTCCTGGTCTAACACTATAGCCAGCCTCGCGATACCGGTAACGTGCTCGGCTCCACCGGCTCTCACCTCCTTTATAACGTCTTCGATAGAACTCCTCAACTCGCGTCTCCCCATGCCGATCAAGTTGCCCAGCTCTATCACGAACTGGACAACCTTCGACAAGTGGAGAAGCCGCTTAGAATCAAGCTCGCCGGCGAGAGCCCGGTATTGGGTGATCACGCTCTCCCCACCCATGAGCTCGACGAGAGTACTGAAGTCTTCGAGGAGCCTGAGCTGCCAAGGTATCTCGAAAGCCCCGCTGACGACGCTCCTAACCCTTCTCACAGCTGTGTAAAGGTCGTAGCCCCTATAGACCAAGTAGCTACCGGTGACCTGGCTACTCCTCCCGACACCTCCGGAGCAGTGGACCAGTACTCTACCACCCCTTTCGCGGTGTCTCTCGATGAAGTCTATGGAGCCTATAACGTGGACTAGTTCTACGGGGTGGAAGTCGTGAGTTGGGGCGTGGTAGACCTCGACACCTCTAGATGTCAAGGCCATTATAAGGTCCTCGGGCCTCTCCTCTCTTGAGAGGAGGTTGACGACCCCCGTGAAAACGTTTTTTACAACGTCGACGTCGCCGAGGCTCGGTCGAGGAGACTGCGCTAGGAGACCAGGTATAATCCACTTGAACATCACACCACGCCTGCTGAACGGCTATCCATGTTCATGCTAGCATTTAGGCTTAGATATAGTGGAGCCGGTTGAGTGGTAGCTGGCAAAACAACCTGGTGGGCGGAGCCAAGCCCGCCTTCAAAATCTTAGACGTTTGTCCCGTACTACTCTCGCCTAGTCGAGGACAGAGATGTTTCCTAGTGTGGCTCTACATGGGGCACACGGTGCTCAGGTAGGAGAGGTATCCTAGAGGTCTAGCCCTCAACGTGGCCCGTGTGCTTGGTCAATCCTTAGACCTAGCCGGTGTCACGCGTTCAAACGGCGGTCACGTGAACTGGACAAAGGGTATCCCGGCTCAGAGCATGCCTCTTCTACTTCTATAAGCCTCTGAAGGCGGAGGTCCTCTAACTCGGGGCAGCTTGCTTGAGCCTAGATATTGAGAATGGGATAGCAGAAGCCATTATCAGGGACTGGACCAGGAACGAGTACCTTATAGC
>JAGDWK010000073.1 GCA_023256015.1 Thermogladius sp. | reverse complement strand
CCTATTATGTAGACGGGTCTCGAAGGGTAGACTCCTTCAGCCTTGGCGAGCCCCGTCTCGACGAAGAGCCGCCCCCACTTAAGCCTCCTAGACACCTCGTAGCCGACTATGAAGCCCAGCTTCCTGACAGCGTCTCTGTAGGACCTAGGCGTCGTGTTTTTGTCTCTAAGAACGCTCAAGTAGTACTTCGCCAGCGGGTTATCTATTAAAACAAGCTCTCCCAACTAAAAACACCGGGGTTGAAATATTCTCACAGCCGGCTTTTTAACAAACTCGCTTTGACCAAAACCGTGTCTACTAGTTGCTCCTGCCCGTGGATGCGTTCAGCCTTCGCTCACCAGTTTGTCGACAATGCTCTCAAAGAAGCTCCTCAAGGGGCAGCGCCTCACGTTCTCTAGAGACCCGATACAGTTGTCGAAGCCGGGATAGAAGGGCACGTAACCTAGGTAGGTTATCCCAGGCTCCTTAAACACGTCCGCCAGACCGCCCCCACCCATGTTCTCCACCAAGAAGATCTCCCTCAGGCCGGACTCACGGAGCAGAGATATCATCTTCCTAACGCTGCTCACCGATAAGGGGCTGGGAGTCGTCACTACCACCGGCTTAACGACCTCCCCTAGTCTGTAGACTATGTCCATGTGCTCGTCGCTCATCCCCGGGGGCGTGTCTATGAACAGGTAGTCTAGCCCGTCTAAACGGAGGATGGAGATCAGCTCGAAGAGGGCCCTCGACACGTTCTCCCCTCTCAGGGGTAGCGGCGAGTCCCTTGTGAAGGCCGCCGGGGTGACGTAGCGAAGTTTCCCGACCAGAGCCGGGAATATGCCCTTTTCCTCCACATACCTCACCTCCCTTGGGTCAACGCCGAGCACTATGTGCGTGGACGGGTTGGTGAAGTCCAGGTCTACTAGACCCGCTCTCGCGCCTCTCTCGGCGGCGTAAAACGCCAGCAGAGACGAGAGTGTCGATTTACCGACACCGCCTTTACTGCTGAGTACAACGTAGGTCTTCTTAACCGCCATCAACTTATCTTTGACATGGAGTATTCTGAAGTCCAGACGCACCACCCCAGGCTAGCCAGGGACCACCTCGGCTACCTCCAGCCCTCTCCCCTTGACTACCTTGAAGTCTCTACTCCCGCACCTCGGGCACCTGGTGTAGGCGAAGACGGCCTCGGGCAGGAAGTGTATAGACTCCCTCACCTCTTCTCCTAGGTCACCCGGGTTGAAGGACCACTCGTAGCCGCACCTGTTGCACTTGAATACGGCCTCCTCGTCTTCCAGTACTACGTCTCCTAGACTCACGTTGTACAAACCGGCGAGCTCGCGTATCGAGAACAAGAGTACCTCCTTGTCGATACTCTGCAACACGCCCACTCTCAGCTTCAAGGTCTTGATCCTAGGACCGTAGACGCTCGCAACGTACCTTAAGAGCGCCTCCGCGAGGCTCCACTCGTGAACCATTCGGCCACCCAATGTTTAGATCTCTGCTCATAGTATATAAGCGAGGTACGCCGTGGAGGCGATGCCGATAAAGAACGACAACACGAGCGAGTTGAACGGGTTTAGAGCTGTATACATGAGTCCCGCCACGTAAGAGGCGAACGCTCCTCCCAGGGTCTCGAGCGTCCTCTGGATGCCTGTAGCCCTACCCCTCAACTCTATAGGGAGGACGTGTGTTAGAGCCGAAGATATAGCTGAGCCGACCACCAAGCCGCCGGCGTTCGAGACCACCGCGCCCACGTAGACAAGCGCTATGAGCCCCCTGTTGATGTACGGGAGAGCTAGGAAGAGCTGGCCGAGGGCTATAAGAGAGCTCGCTGCGACTGTCACCCTCCTGTTGTGCACGCTTATACGCGCGGAGAGAAAGAGGGAGGTCAGTATTGAGGAGGCCGTCCCCAGCGTTGTCGCGACCCCCCAGTCTACAGCGTTCATACCAAGCCGGTTAATGGCGTAGATCGCCCCAAAGGTGTTGACCACTGCGAGCGTCAGCTGGTTGAAGAAGGCGGTGTAAACGTAGTACTTGATAGCCTTGTTCAACACTGGCCGGTAACCGGCTAGCTCGACCACCACGCCTGATAGGTCCTTGTCCCTCGGGCTGAACGTCTCCTTTAAAGCCTTGATCCTCAGTATGGACACGACCAAAGCTATTACGCCCGATAGTACGAACCCCCACCTGATACCGCTAACGCCATACATGTCGTACAGGGCGCCACCAACTACCGGCATGAACAGCCAAGGTAGGCTGGAGAACGCGTTCAAGACCATGAAGCCCTTCATGGTCTTGTCCCTCGGCATGGAGTCCATTAGTATAGCTGTTAGAGCCGGCTGGTAGAAGTGGCTCGCGTTGTCGACAACCCAGATCACTGTAAGGTACCTCCAGTCCGGTGCGAGCGCGTAGAAGAACTGCACGGTCGCGACCATGAAAGTGCCTATTATAATAGGCTTCACTCTACCCCAAATATCCGTCAGTAGCCCGCCTATCGGCAGGAACACCGCGAGAGCCACGAGGCCTAGAGACCTCATGATGGAGATCTCGATGTCGCTGGCACCCAGGCTCCTGGCGTAGACGGAGAAAAACGGCATTACGATAGCGCTGCTCAGGGCGAATAAGAACCAGGATATCGCCATCACGCCGACGTTCCCGGACAGTAGGAGCCTCAGCTCCGCCAGGTAGCTCTTCACACTACTCAAGAAGTTGGCACCTTCGAGTTAGAGGTCTAGACCTTCTCTCCTCTCAAGTACGCCTCGAGGAGCTGCTTCGCGTACTCGTAGCTGATCTTACCGTCTCTCACCATCCTGTCGGCGATCTTGTCGACGAGATCCCCTGTAGCGCCCGCGGTTATGGCCAAGTTTCTAGCGTGCAACCTCATGTGGCCGCGCTGAATACCCTCCGCGACGAGCGCCCTCAGCGCGGCCAAGTTCTGGGCTAGCCCCACGGCCGCCATGACCTCGGAGAGCTCTTTCGCCGTCTTAACCCCCAGTATCTTGAGGGCTATCTTCGCTATTGGGTGCACCCGGGTAGCGCCGCCGACGGTCCCCACTTGAAGCGGTATCTCGAGGGACCCCACAAGGTAGCCCTCCTCGTCTATCTCCCACCTACTGAGAGGCTTGTAAACGCCCGACCTGGCCGCGTAAGCGTGGGCGCCCGCTTCTATAGCTCTGTGGTCTTGCGCCGTCGCGAGAGCAACCGCTATAATCCCGTTCATTATACCCTTGTTGTGAGTGACAGCCCTGTAAGGGTCTGCCTCGGCTATTATACTCGCCTCGACTATCCTCTCCGCGATCTCTCTCCCGCCCACGTTTTCCGGGCTCGTTCTAGCCCAGGCCCTCACGATCCTTCTCGTCGCGTAGTTCGAGAGTATCCTTAGCCTCGCCTCGCCACCTGTGATCCTCTCGACGAGCGGGGCTATCGACTCGACAATGGTGTTGATCGTGTTGGCACCCATCGCGTCGACGACGTCGACGATGATGTGGACTATTAAAATAGGCCCCATCCTCGAATCCACTACCCTGACCTCGAGATCCCTGGGCCCACCACCCAGGTTGACAATGGTGGGGGAGCTCTTCTTCGCCTCTTCCAGTATTTCTTGTTTCGCTTCGAGGATCTTCATAGCCTTGTAGTGGGGTGCCCTACACCCGA
>JAGDWK010000020.1:1513-3649 GCA_023256015.1 Thermogladius sp. | reverse complement strand
CAATCGCAGTTTAAAACGAGTTCCGGTGGGTACATTACGTAGAGCTTGAGCATGTTCTCCTCGCTGAAATCGCCGACTTTCACCAGCACGACCTCCTCGTCTATACTCCGCGCCAGCCCTCTAACAAGCCTCTCGACGCCTCTAGTATACATGAGTACTTTCCTCGCGCTCTTGTATTTCTTGACCTCGGCTAGGTCGTCGCAACCCTGCGATGCTAGCACTACTACGTACATCGGGCACTCCTAGCCTAGGGTTCTGCCAGAGTTTATTAAAATACTTGGTAACACCTCTTATTAGTGGTTGAACGTCAGGTGTAGGTCTTGGGTAAGTTCTTTGGCACAGATGGGATTAGAGGCGTCGTCAACGAGACCCTAACACCCGAGTTCGTCTTGAAGATGGCCCAGGCCATAGGCAGCTACTTTGGAGAGGGGTCTAAAGTCGTCATCGGCAGGGACTCTAGGGCTGGAGGCGACATGATCAAGAGTATCGTGATAGGGGGTCTGTTGTCGGCGGGGGTCAAAGTATACGACGCCGGTTACACTCCAACACCCGCGCTCCAGTACTGTGTTAAAAAAGAGGGTTTTGACGGGGGCGTGATGATCACCGCGAGCCACAACCCACCGGAATACAACGGGATAAAGGTGATCGGGCCGGACGGCGTCGAGATACCCAGGGAACACGAAGACGAGATCGAAGACATCTACCTGAACAGCAAGTTCAGGGTTTCTAGCTGGAGGAGTGTGGTGAACGACGTCGTCGAGTTCAAGGTGTGTAACGACATATACGTGGAGGGCGTCGTCAAACTCGTTGACAGAGACCTCATAGCGAAGGCGGGTTTCAAAGTAGTTGTAGACCCTGTTAACAGCGTTGGCGCCTTGACCACGCCCAAGATCGCTATGAAGCTCGGCGTCAAGGCCGTGGTCGTCAACGGCACGCTAGACCCCCTCTTCCCCGCCAGGAGCCCGGAGCCCACGCCCGAGACGCTCGTGGAGACTGCGAAGCTGGTTAAGGACTACGGGGCCGTAGCAGGATTCGCACACGATGCCGACGCGGACAGGGTCATAGTAGTAGACGAAAACGGGGTCGTGCAGTGGGGGGACAGGACAGCCACGCTCTTGGCCTACTACCTGAAGAAGGAGCGGGGCGAGAAGGGCTCTAAGGTATTCACGGCGGTCTCTAGCAGTACCATGATCGAAGACGTGCTTAAGCCGCTGGGCGTCAGTGTGGTGTGGTTGAAGGTCGGGAGCGTAGACATAGCCCACGAGATGAAGAAACACCAAGACGTGTTGTGCGGGTTCGAGGAGAACGGCGGGTTCATGTACCCCCCGCACCAGTACGTTAGGGACGGTGGGATGACTATGGCGCTGTTCCTCGAGATGCTCGCGAGGCTCAGGGCTAAACCTAGTGAGCTGTACGGCATGTTGCCCAAGGTCTACGTCTTGAAGAAAAAGTACGGTATGGACAGAGAGACCGCGCTGAAAGTAGTCGAGAGGGTGAAGGAGGAGTTCAAGAACGAGAGGCAGATAACCGTAGACGGCGTCAAGGTGATTGGCAGAGGCTACTGGGTGCTCGTCCGTCCAAGCGGCACAGAGCCCCTCCTTAGAGTGATGCTGGAGGCGGAGAGCGAGAGTAAAGCTAGGGAGATAGTTGAGAGGATAGAGAAGATCATCGGCGAAGTAGCGGGGGCGAGAGCATGATGCGCTATTGGGGCGTAGACTTTATACGGTGCGTCGAGTGTAAACACCACCCTCTCCAGCTAGTGGTGTTGGAGTCGGAGGAGCAAGACGTCGACGCTACAGGGCTGGAGTTCCCTATATGCCGTAATTACTGTGCCTACTTGAACAAGCCCGTAGTCAAAGGGGAGCAGTACCCGTGCGACAAGTGTTTAAGAGTAGGCATCAAGACGGGCGTCCTCTACTGTCCTAACTGCGGCAGGTGGTACCCGATCAAGAACGGTATAGTCTACTTGCTACCGGATAAGAAGAGGAAGGCCGAGTCAGACCTCAAATTCCTGGAGGCTTATAGAGACAAGCTCCCCAGCCACGTAGTCTACGAGGGGAAGCCGTTCAACTTGTCCAGGACTATTGGGGGCTAGAGCTTATTAGGGTAGCTACCTATTACACCTTAACAATCAGC
>JAGDWK010000020.1:0-1413 GCA_023256015.1 Thermogladius sp. | reverse complement strand
TGGGTTAAGAGGCAACAGGAGGTCAAGGAGGGGTTCAAGAAGGCGGAGGCGGACTACAAAGAGGCCGATAGACTCGCCCTGATACTGCTGTCTAGAATGGCCTTCCAGCACATGATGAGGACTATAGAGGCCTTCGACCAGTGGTTGAAAGACCCGGCTATCACAGCTCACATGCCGAGGGAGATGCTGGTGGACTTGTGGGAGAAGCTGAGGGTACTACTCTACGGTCTCATAGACCTAGACATCGAGCACACGAGCAGGTACAACGAGTTCTTGAAGAAATTGTCGGCGGAGGGTAGACTAAACCCGCTGTTGTTCTACGAGAAAGGCGAGAAGGAGCCCAAGAGGGTACAGCTCCAAATATAGCATTCTTGAAGCGGAGGTTTCGAGCTCTCAGCTACGCTTTGGACGCCCTTCTCTTGACCTTGATCTCGACTTCCGTGTCGATCGGGGCGATTTTGGTCTTGAGCTCGTTGACGAGCTTCTCTATGGCCTCCTTGTCGTTCTTAAGGGATGTCTCAAGGTGTTTCCCTAGGAACTCCCTGCCTAGGCTGCTCACGGACAGTTTTTTCTTCTCGTTCACCTCTAGTAAGCCGAGGTACTTGAGAACTGAGAGGTCGCTTGATACGTCCTTGCTCGTCGGGGTCTGGCCTATGACGACGAAGTTGTAGCCGAGGTCGTACCCGTTTTGCCGCATATGGTAAAGGAGGTGTATCAGTGCTTTTTCGCTTATGTCCTTGAATTGGGAGGTGATGTATAGGAGCTTTATTAGTCTAGGGCTTTTCTCGACGTCGCTTAAGGTCACGACATGCCTTGTAACGATCTTTAGCTCCTTGCTCTTGGAGGTTTGTGGTTGTTGCGGTTTAGACACTCGCCACACCCGCCTTGTACCTATTACGTTATCACGGCCTATAAAATTGAGTCGCAGCATTGTGCCGGCGAAGTATTTGAGCCGATACGTCATCTCTAATAGTCTGGAAGATAAGCAGTTGCGTGATGGTCAGGTTTGGGAGAGGTTAGAGGAGAGCTGGAAAGAATAGATGTGGCCCGGATATTAGATATCGTGGCGTTGAAAAACCCCAGTCTCAGAAGCGAGGTCGACAGAGTCAAGGAAGCATATGATAGGCTTAGTAGACTCCAACTATACGGTTTGGACCGCGAGGTTGTTTTCGGGGCCTATCTTCTCCTCTACAGGGTGACGCAATTGGCATACGCCGTCGAGAGGGGTTTCGACAGCACCGCAGTAGCGTCCCTGTTGAGAGACCTTGGGAACACCCTAGAGGAGACGTATGCTCGTGCTCTCAGAAGCAGTAGGTTACAGAGATTACAACTCGCCGCCCCCGTTATGTTGTCTTCAATAGCGTTTCTCCTATGCTACGCGAGTTCCGGTCTATTCGTCCCGCTACTCTCGTT
>JAGDWK010000030.1:2254-3689 GCA_023256015.1 Thermogladius sp. | reverse complement strand
ACGTCCACATAGAACCACGCGCCCAAGTAAGGCGAGGGGTAGAAGACGAGAGGTAGCTCGAAGAACGCCCCCAGCTCTACGATGAACATTATCGGACTTGTCTTCAGTAGGTAGAGGGGGTTAAGCCTCTTGACAGACTCGGTTAAAACACTAATCCGGCTGATCTTAAACTCGCTCAACTCAGCCACCCATTAACAGGGGGCCTATCACCAGGAACGGGAAAAACGTTAAAGCGGCCAGAATTAGGATCATGACCACAGAGAATATTACGAACAGCAACCCCTGTGTTTCGACGGGCTCCTCGGCAACGCTTCCCTTGGCTTTACTGATGTCGTCAGCTATCAGTAAGAACAGGAGAATAGGCAAATACCTGCCCAAGAGCATGACTATGGCTGTCGACAGGTTCCAGAAGGCCGTGTTACCGAGAGACCCTAGGTAGCCGGAGCCGTTGTTGGCCGCTGCAGAGGTGTACTCGTACAAGACCATCGTGTACGTGAGGGGGTCCAGGCTATTCGAAAAGGCTGTGTACTGCCTTAGTACTAGAGCTATAGAGGTCGGCACGAGTATAATGGCGGGGTGTATCAGGAATACCACTGTAGATAGCTTGACTACTCTAGGAGATATAGGGATGTTAACGAATCTCGGAGTCTTACCCACCATCAACGAGCCGATGAAAATTATTATGAAGACGTAGACTAGCAGGTACAGCAGCCCTACTCCATCGGCCCCGGGGACGGCCTGTATGAACATAGTTGTAAGGAAGGCGGCTATGGCGGAGGGCTTCATGGCCAGCAGACTCGAAGCCGTGGCCCCTGCATTCGACAAGAGAGCGACCGTATTGAAAACGAGGGTGCCAGGGTAGCCGAGTCTCGGCTCTATCAGGTTGTTTAGGGAGGGTACGCCGCTTGCCACTGAGACGCCGACGATTATGAAAGCCGTTACGTAGGCTACGGCGAACAGGGAGAGGCCCCTACGTTTCCCTAAGACCCTGCCGAAGGCAAAGAGCATACTCGTGGGTATGAGTAGCATTAAAACCGACTCTATGAAGTTCGTGAGCCCGCTCGGGTTTTCGAGAGGGTAGGCGGAGTTCGACCCGTAGAAACCCCCACCGTTAGTACCTAGAAGTTTTATCGCCTCGAACGAGGCTACTGGGCCTAACCTCAACATAAACGACCCGGAATACGGGCTCTCTACTAGAACCCACTCCTTGAAGGTTTGTGGGACGCCCAGGGCAGATAGCAGTACTGCGCTGACGATGGATAGCGGTAGCAACAGTAGCCCTAACGTCATTACCAAGTCGCGGTAGAAGTTGCCCGCCCCTTCTCCAATCAGCGACCGGAGGAATGCTAGCGAAACTGCTATACCTGTAGCGGGAGCCAGAAACATCGTCGAGCCGATAACTACGCTCTGAGCCATGTTCGTGAGCGTCGTCTCG
>JAGDWK010000030.1:0-2154 GCA_023256015.1 Thermogladius sp. | reverse complement strand
AAACATCGTCGAGCCGATAACTACGCTCTGAGCCATGTTCGTGAGCGTCGTCTCGCCGATGTAATGCTGGAGATTCGTGTTCGTCGCGAAGGATACCGCCGTATTGAAAGCTAGGTCCCATGGAAGGTCGGTTCCACCGAAGAATAGCCCCTGTTTGGCGAGTAGCACGGTGTCGATGGCTATTAAGATGAAATTGAAAAACAGTAAGTCTTTAGCGTAGTCGGTGAAGGACTTGTTAGCAGTATCTAAGCCTATACGGTCCAAGCACCTGTAAATTACCTCTAGGACTCTCGGGGGCTTCTTGTGCCATTCAACAACCATTTTTCTAATAACCCCGCTTAGTACGTAGCCCGCTACGACAGTGGTCAAGAAGACGTTAAGCCAGTAGACGATCAGCAGTTGAATCATAGAAACACCCTAAAGTTAATGGACTACCGTTAGCACTATTGCTTCATGGCACCGGTCTACTATAGACATGGAAATGAGTATTAGATGGCAACCTTATTAATCTAACAGCATACCGCTTAAGACGGCCTTTTACAAAGTTTCCCTACCATGAATAGTTGGAGTGCTAGGGCTCCGCATATATCAGAGTGTACCCTTTCTTGCTGACCTTTTCAACGCGCTTGTATACATCTCTCGCCTTGCTAAGAATCCTCTCTCCACCCTTAGCTAGCACGAACTGAGCCCATCCACCGCTCTTCAGGTGGTGGACAGCCCCCAGTACTATCCTCTCCACTACCTCCATGCCCGCCGCAAGAGGGGGGTTTGAGTATATCGCGTCAAACCTCTTCCCTTTGAAAGGCTCGTAGGCGTCTCCTAGGACCACTACAACCCTATCCTCCACCCTATTCAGTTTAGCGTTCAGCTTTGAGACCTTAACTGCGAGCGGGTTCACGTCCACCATGTAGACTCTCAGGCGGGGCGCCACGCTCGCGACCGCTACACCTATTACGCCAAAACCGCATCCGACATCTAGGACTTCTCCCTCGTCGGGTATCCTTAGGTGTTCCAGTAACAGTCGAGTGCCCTCGTCGACCTCGCTACCGGAGAACAGGCTCGTGTACGAAACGAACTGGAGAGGCACGCCTCTGTAGACGTAGGTGACTACGACTTTATTCCCTGCAGGCCCCTTCTTAAAGTAGTGGGTCAACTCTTCGAGACCTGCCTCTTCCAGGTTTGCGGGTATACGCCCGGCTGCATGTACACTCTCTTAGTCTTAACTACGATGCCCTTGTTCATGTTTTTGATCTCGGCAGCGTCGTGCTGGGATACGCCCAGCGATACCAGCTCGCCCTTCAGTGTAAAAACCGCCACCGTAGATCCTTTCCTCACGTCGCTCGTGACTTTCGCTACGCCTGGCGCGGCGAGGTTGGCTCCGTGGGCTATGGCGTCTACTGCCGTGTCCAGTATCACTACTTTAGGTAGGTGTACAACCGAGACTTCGACAGGCTGTACTACTCTCCTGAGCAGTCTCTCGTCCCCTTTCTCCTTCCATAGAGTGACCGCTTCCATGACCTCCTGCATTGTAAACAGAGTCTCGTCCTCTCTGAACGGCCCTGTCCTAGTCCTCCTGAGCTCCCTCATGTGAGCCCCTACACCCAGGAGCAGCCCTACGTCGTGAGCTATCTTCCTCATGTAAGTACCGGGGTCGGAGAGTACGCGGACTAGTGCAAACTTGTCCCTGTACTCGAGCAACTCGATCTCGTAGACTTTCCTCTTCCTCAAAGTTCTCTTCACGCTCGATCTCAAAGGTGGTCTCTGGTAGATCTCGCCCTTGAAGTACTCAACAGCCCTCCTCAAACTCTCTTCATCGACCGCGTCGTGGAGCTGAATCACCATGACGTACTCCTTGACCGTGTGGATTACGCTGCCGATCACTTTCGTGGCGTTCTCTAGGCCTACAGGCAGGACACCTGTTACTTTGGGGTATCCCCGCCCCGTCTACAGGGGCTCTAGGGTACCCCCGTGCCCTGCCTTGCTAACCCCTACCAGTTTCTTAACCCATGCGACTACTTCGTGACTTGTAGGCCCTGGTGGTTTGTCTAAGTTTATCACTCCGTTAACAATGTGCTCCTTGATCGGCCTCTCGTAGGGAAGTCTACCGTAATCGCTCGACGTGTCGGCTTCTCTCACCACTATCCAGTCGTTTTT
>JAGDWK010000082.1:2056-3796 GCA_023256015.1 Thermogladius sp. | reverse complement strand
ATAGAGATGAACGGGGGTCGATCTTATTTGAGCGAGCAACCCCTCCTTTTATGGGCTGAGAAGTACAGGCCCAGAACACTGGACGAGGTTGTAAACCAGAAGGAGGTCGTGGCAAGGCTCAAGAAGTTTGTTGAAGAGAAGAACATGCCCCACCTACTGTTCGCGGGACCGCCCGGCACGGGGAAGACCACCCTAGCTCACTGCCTTGCCCACGACCTCTACGGCGATAACTACAGGCAGTACATGCTGGAGTTGAACGCCAGCGACGAGAGAGGCATCGACGTGATAAGGAGCAAGGTGAAGGAGTTCGCGAGGACGAGAGTTGCCGGCGAGGTACCGTTCAAGATCATACTACTGGACGAGGCCGACAACATGACAGCCGACGCCCAGCAGGCCTTGAGGCGGCTCATGGAGCTCTACACTGCGACGACGAGGTTTATCCTAATAGCCAACTACCCGAGCAAGATAATAGAGCCTATACAAAGCAGGTGCGCGGTGTTCAGGTTCACGCCATTATCCAAGGAAGACGTTGTAGAGAGGCTGAGGTACATAGCCGAGAAGGAGAACGTGAAGTACAGCACAGAGGCGCTTGAGACCATATACGAGCTCTCCGAGGGGGATATGAGGAAGGCGATAAACATTCTACAGGCCGCCTCGGCCCTCGGCGAGGTCACAGTAGAAGCGGTTTACAAAGTCGTCGGGCTAGCACACCCCAAAGAGGTTAGGCAGATGCTACAGCTGGCTCTAAGCGGCAACTTCACCGAGGCCAGGAACAAGCTGAGAGAGCTGATGTTGAACTACGGCCTCAGCGGTCTAGACATAATCAAGCAGGTACACAGGGAGATCTTCTCCAGCGACATTAAGCTGTCCGACGAGGCCAGGATCATGATCGCCGACTACGCCGGCGAGATACAGTTCAGGCTCGTAGAAGGCGCAGACGACGAGATACAGCTGAACGCCTTCCTCGCACGCCTCGCGTTCATGGGGAAGAAGTTCAGGCCCACATCGTAGGGTGGTTTATTGAGTGAGCGCTTACCGTGGATAATCAAGTACAGGCCCAAGAACTTGGACGAGTTCGTCGACCAGGAGGAGGCTAAAAAGGCTTTTATAAGCTGGTACGAGAGCTGGAAGAAGGGCGAGACCGAGAAGAAGGCTGCCCTGCTACACGGGCCTCCGGGGACCGGTAAGTCCAGCTTCGTACAAGCCTTCGCAGCAACCTACGGGCTTGAGCTCTACGAGATGAACGCGAGCGACTACAGGCGTAAGGGCGACATAGACAGGCTACTGAGAGTCACCGCCTCTTCGGGTAGCCTCAGCGGGAAGGGCAAGCTGATATTTCTCGACGAGGTAGACGGGCTGAACCCGAAGTCCGACGCCGGGGGGCTGGAGGCAATACTTCAACTAATCGAGAACTCTAAACACCCCGTTGTCATGGCGGCCAACGACGCGTATAACCCCAACATAAGGCCTCTCAGGGACGTGTCTCTCCTAATCGAGTTTAAGAGGCTGAGGGAAGGCGCCGTCGTGCAGTTGCTGAGCAAGATCTGCGAGAAGGAGCGAGTCCGCTGCGACAAGGACGCTCTAGACGTGATCGCGAAGAGGAGCGAAGGCGACTTGAGGAGCGCTATCAACGACCTCGAGGCTATCGCGGAGGCCTACGGTAAGGTCACGAAAGACCTGGCCATGTCCGTGAGCACTTATAGGGACAGGGAGTACGCCCCGTTTGAAGTGCTGAGAAGA
>JAGDWK010000082.1:0-1956 GCA_023256015.1 Thermogladius sp. | reverse complement strand
GAAGCCCTGAGTAGGGCGGACGTCTACATGGGCAGGATCATCAAATCCGGGTCGTGGGACCTGCTGAGCTACGCTATGGAGATGATGGGGCCCGGGGTCGCCTACGCTAGAAAGGCGTACAGCGGGAAGTTCAAGGCGTTCAAGTACCCCGAGAGGTTTAGGCTGCTCTCCGAGACCAAGAAGGCTAGAGAACTAAGGGACAGCATTGCCGAGGCCCTGGCTAGGAGGCTGCTAACAAGCAAGGCCACGGTGAAGTCTGACGTCATACCGTACCTAAAGGTCATCTTCACGTCAAACCCGAAAATGGCCGCTGGCATTGCTAAGGCCTATGGTTTGAGCGAGGACATGGTCAAGTTCCTCGCGGGGAGCAAGGCGAGCGAGGTGATGTCCTACCTGAAGAAGCCCGCTAGAGCTAGGAAGACCTGAGCTTAACGATCCTCAGCCTACCGTACCTCTTCTCCTCGACTACCCCCTGCTCGACCAGCTCCACAACGATCTTCTCTAGGACTGAGAAGTGTATCCCGGTCAACCTAGACAGCTTCGTGATGTTCAGCTCGCCGTGCTTCCTAAGGGTTTCTATGACAAGTTTCCTCCTGTCGATCATTCTAGGTCGCACCAATCGCGATCTTCCTCTTGATCAAGTCCATGAGGTACTGCTCGAGCATGTCTAGGGGGCCGTAGTTTATACCTATGAGTGTCGTTCTGCCCTTCATACCTTTCCCGCTGGACTTGGCTTCTATAATACCCGCCTTCTTAAGGTTCATCACGTACTCGTAAACCTGGGTGTGTCTCCTGGGTTGCTGGCCTAGAGTCTCGCAGACCATCTCGTACTCTTTCTCGACATCGCCTATCTTGACGTACGGGTTGCCGGTCCTCCTCAAGAGCCTCACCGCCGCGAGGAGGACGAGCAGTTCGTGTAGGGAGCTGTAGTTTATCGCTTCGGACACGTTGACGATGTCCCTGCTGATTTTCATGATCGCCTTTCTCGCGTGCTCTAACGTGATCCTCTTAGCCCCCTCGTTCTCGGCCATTACGCCGGCTATCATCAGGACCTCTATGGCGTGCCTGGCGTTCCCTCCCCCACCCTTATCGCGCCCCTCGTAGTCGGCGATAAACTTCAGTACCGTGTCGTCGTACGTGCCCTCGTAGAAAGCCTTACTGGCCCTGTACTTCAATATGTCGAGCAACTGTGCCGAGGTATAGGGTTCCAGCTTTATCATGTGGCGTAGCAGGTAGCTCTCGAGCGAGGGGTCTAGGAGGGAGAGCTTGGCGGTGTCCTGCGAGATGAAGACGAAGTTTAGCCTCTTGACAGGCGTCTCGAACACGTCGTAGGCCCGGACTATGAAGTAGACAGCGTCCCTTCCGGCCAGGCTCGCGAAGTAGTGGAACTCGTCCAAGGATATTATTGCGTACTGGTCCGTCTCGTCCAGGTGTGCTAAAAGAGCCTCGAACATCTCCCTCGCGGACAGCCCCCTCGAGGGGAGGGGTGCGTTCAGCTGCCTGGACATATCGGCTATCACGTTGTAGAGCGTCCTGTTACTGTGGCAGTTCACGTGAGCGTACTTCACCTTGTAGCCCTTGGTCAGCGCGTACCTAGTGAAGTCCCGCCCGAAAACCCTAGCTGTAGCCGTCTTACCCGTCCCAACACCGCCTATTAAGAGGACTCTCTGGGAGAAACTACCCGGCGAGGAGACCAGGTGCTTAAAGTAGGACGCTAACTCCTTTAACTCCTTCTCCCTGTGTGGTAAGGTGTCGGGTATGTACTCTGGTGTAAGGCTCTCCTTGCTCTTGAAAATCGACGGCCTCTCTACCTCCTCTTCTATTATCTTCCAAACGTCCTCGCCCAACGGAAAACGCACCCGAAACTTTCAGCCTTCTAATTACACTACGTTTCCTTAAAAACCGCCTTGCACAGCCCTTTCCCCAACAGTATAGACTCCTTGAACACCATTATGT
>JAGDWK010000066.1 GCA_023256015.1 Thermogladius sp. | reverse complement strand
GAGCCAGTCTATTCGAGGAAAAGGGGTACGAGCTTAGCGTTCATGACGTCAACAACTCTCCGTGCGGGATTGAAGCCGTCTTCGGGCCCCACGGGGTCTCGTCCAGCCACCGCAGAGCCTCGCTCGTCAATAAGAGCAACTCTCCTGCCCTAGACGAACCAAGAACTCAGCAGACCCCGAAGAGCCGAGGGGCCTGGGCAAACCTATTCTAGCTTGTTTCGAGGAAGTCTCATATAGGCGAGATGACTGGGAGGAGGGACTTGGCTGGGAGGCTCCACGGCTCGCTTGCCGCACCAACCATAGCAGTCCTCAACAGCGCCTACACCGTGGGAACTCGCCACCCCTTCCAAACAGTGTACGTTGTAAGGGTCTCGTGGTTTATAGGAAGACCCTGGTACTTCAAGCCATGCGACTAGGTTCTACGGCTCGCTATCCCTGGAAGCGCTTCAACAATTCTCAGCGGCATCGCTACTGGGTCCACTACGAGCATAAGCCCGTCGAAAAGCGTCGACTCCCACCCTTCTTCAGCAAATACCACTATACCCTACCGTCTCCCCACATCGGGCTTAAGCAGAACGAGGATTGCCTAGAAAAACGCTCCGCTACGCCCACTACTAGTGTTGGAATCGCTACTCAAACAGCTTGCCGAATAGTGCTGGACAGGCATTGCACTTGGCCGGGTTCACGTCTCTCGTGGCTACGTAGTGTATTCCACACGCGTACTTCTTGTACAAAACGTAAAAAGTGAGGTTTAAGAGCTCAGTGTAGGCGTCTAGGCCGCACTTTCGCCCCGAGGCTACCTCCTCGGCGAGCTTGTCCAGTCTCTCGTCGACGTCCTTAATTCTCGTGAAGTCGTGTAAGCCCCGCTCGCCCTTAATGTACCTCGTTAAGAGGGCTGGCGAAATGCCTAAGCACGTGCTCACCTTGCCCCGGTCGACTCCTCTGGCCAGGAGCTTGATTGCGAGGCTCCTCTTTAGCGAGGGCTCTACGTGCCTGGCGGCGAACTCTAGTATGCTCTTCATTCTATAGCACCAGGATCTTCTTCTTGACCTCCTCGGGGTTGTTCACGACGTCCGTCAAGTCTTCAACTATCTCTAGTGTCCCGAGTAGCTTTCCTTCCCTGTTCTTGACGGGCGCGATTATGACCCTTATTATCCTGTCTCCCAGCCTCGTCCAGAACTCTCTGTACTTGAACTGCCCCTTCTTCAAGGCCTCGACGTTCGTCATGACGTACTTCTCGAGCCTCGGTGGGTGGCAGAACGGTATCCTCCTTCCCAGTATGGTCTTCGTCCTCACAAAGCCGCCGGCTATCTCGCTCTCCGAGAAGAACCTGACTCTGTCGTTTACGTCGCCGTACGTTACTTCGAGTGGTAGTGCCCTGAAAATGCCTTCAATCTCCTCCGGTGTCAAGAAGCCTGTTTCGAGCTCGAGGTCCCCCTCCCTCTTAACGATGTAAGTGTCTGGGTATTTCGCTATGACGAGTTCATAGTGACCGTTATGCTACCCTAGAATGCAAGCGACGAATCGTCTTTTTGCTTTGTGTTACAGTACTCAATGCAAGCAAAGGGTTCTCGACCATAAACTCGCCCCAGTTACTGCGGGTTCGTAGAGGAGACGTAGCGGGGAAAAGTAAATCAGACAAAGCTAAGATCCGAGCCGCCAGCTATAGCTATTGCTCCACAAAAGGACGGCCATCGTGACGTTCGTGCTGTCACCGGTGTTCAGCTCCATGTACATCGAGTGATATACCACCATTGGCAGGTATCCATAAGGCTTGTTGGGGTCTAAGTATCCAAAGCTACTCGGCACGACCGTAAATAACACATCGTTCAGCCGGCCCTCAGGCCACCCCCCTCTTTCAACTATGTGTCTCACTCTGACCTTACCTAAAGGCGGGTCTGTTAAGTCCATCCACGTATAGTATGGCGCGTTTGGCTCTGTAAAACCTGTCGAGTATTCAATAGTAGCAGAAAAGCCTATACCTGATGAGACGGTGTAGGTTATTACCCTCTGCGAGCCGACGTTCTTGGGACCCCAGTCGTCCAGTACTTGACCAGGATAGGCGTCAGTCTTCCAGTGTATTACGGTTTCAAATACTCTTGGGTAGTGGTTGATTGTAGACCGCCCACAAGTGGTCTGGTAACCCTTACCCGAGTGAACAGCATATGCGTAAAACACGTGGTAGAGAGTGCCGGTGGCCGACGTAAAGTTCCCGTAGTAATATCGGATGTAAAATGACTGGTAGCCTGTGATTTCTCCACACACTCTCCCCCTCGTGTAGCTTGCGATCCAGCCAACGGTGCCCAGCAAGACCATGCCGCTAGGCCCCTCCTTAATCGACGTTGATGGAACAAGGTCTCTAGGCAAGAGATGCGCGAGCCCGGTGAACACGCTGTCGGGTAAGTGGGCCTTCAATACGAAGACCACCACGCTGGCTGCGTTGTTTTCGTCCAGGTTTTCAATTATTACAGTGCCCGGGGGCCTCGTGTAGTAGGCCACGGCATCCGCGCTAACTACTGCTGGGTGTAGTCTGCAACCACCGGGCTTCTCGCCTTCTCTAGGTTGCCATAGAGCCTCGTCGCTTGGGTCGCACACTATTACCGGTTGGTAGGTCTTGCCGTAGACCTGTGAGAGTACTTTGAAGACTGAGGCGTGAGCGTCTAGCACTGAATGGTCCCGCGCCTTTGGATCCTTGTTGACGAGCACGATTATGTAGTTGGAGGCTTTGTCGAGCAGCCTTGTAAGCACGTAGTAGTAGTTTAGGGGCTTGAGTCCCGCATCCCGCGTATTGATTACTACGACTGAGTTGTCCTCAAGCTTAGTCGCTCTTGCTAAGCCTTCTTCTAGCGGTATGTAGGTAAGCTGTATGCCCAATGACTCGAAGAGTCGCTGTACACTACTCGGGATGCTTCCAACAACGTAGAACTTAACTAGGCTGTTTATCCCCGACAAGTCGTAAGACCGCGACTCTCCAGCAACCACGCTACTAAACGTTTGAAAGTGGTACCCGTAAAGTACTGAGGCGATTACGAGAACGGAGAGCAGCAACGCTACCGCTAGCGCTACGTGCTCGGCCGGCTTTTTCAAACGCGTACACCCCTCTTATACTATATACTACCTTTTTCCCTAAAAACTTTGTTCTACCTCTACCTCAAATTTCCGCGCACCTGTTACTAATTTTAGATTAAGGTGCCTCTAGGCGGCGCGCTGAAGGATAAGTCCTGTGGTGGGTAGTGCCCTAGCGCGTTTCGTTCCTGCGTACTGGGGATGGGCCACTCAATCCGCAACGCCATTCAAGGGCGGTTGAGCAGGAGGTACTCCGCGAGACTTGAGAATTTCGTGGCACCCCGCCTCATGGGTTTTTCGCTATAACGAGTTCATAGTAACTGTTATGCTGCCCTAGAGTACTAGTGATGGAAACGCTAGGGGGCCCACGCGAACTTGAAGAAGGAGCTAGAGAGCGTGAAGCCCGAGCTCGTGCCGAAGCTCGGCGAGGAAGAGCTGGCTGAGCCCATTTGGCCCGCTGGCACGCTTAGCCAGAGGGCGGCGAGGACGCGGGGACTAGCAAGGGACTTTCACGGAATAGACGTCGGCGCAGCTCTAAAGAGCCCCTGAGCAGCGGCAAGCTCGGAGAAGCCTGGAGCACGCTCGTGGAGGTGCCCGGCGTGGGGCCTACAACCGCTGATGTAGTGCTCTTGGTGTAATACAGCGCCCCCGCGTCCCCCGGGTACGCAAATAGCCTGGATAACGAGGATATTGGGCTACGCCGAGTAGGGGCGGCTACGAGGCTGTGAGGAAGTCCTGGATCCTCTTTCTTAGCTCCTCAATTCTCTTGATC
>JAGDWK010000036.1:17678-22363 GCA_023256015.1 Thermogladius sp. | reverse complement strand
GGCTGAGAAGAGGGGCTTGAATTGGAGCATGTCTTTGTCGATGAGTCTCTTCAACCGGTTTCTAATCGAGGTGGGGCTCAGCCCGGTCTTCTTGGATATCGCGGATATGTTGGCCCTCGTGTTCTGTATAAGAGAGGCGATCAGCCTCTTGTCGTCGCTGTCCGAGTTTTGTTCCATAACATTCCCATGGATATTGTTAACTATAAAGTGTTATATATTTTGGCCGTCTATCCTAGTAGTCAGTAAGGGTTTTAGTGGATGGGGGTTAGGCAGGCTTACTCGTATATAACGGGATCGGGCTACCTGATCGAGAAGGAGAGGGAGGTCAAACTTATATTAGCAGCGCTGATAGCTAGGGGCCATGTCCTGATCGAGGGCGTTCCAGGCGTAGCCAAGACTACCATAGCGAAGACAATAGCGAGGACTCTATCGCTTGACTTTAAGAGAGTCCAGATGACCCCAGACCTGCTCCCGATGGACATAATAGGGTACAAGATCTTCGACCAGAAGACAGCCGAGTTCAAATTCGTGAAAGGCCCTATCTTCACCAACATCCTACTCGTGGACGAGATCAATAGGGCTTCGCCGAGGACCCAGTCTGCTCTACTAGAAGCTATGCAGGAGAGGCAGGTCACCATTGAGGGCGATACGTTCCGGTTAGACGAGCCTTTCATCGTCCTAGCTACGCAGAACCCTATCGAGATGGAGGGTGTATTCCCACTCCCCGAGGCGCAGCTGGACAGGTTCTTGGTGAAAATCGAGACTGGGTACCCGAGTACGAAAGGGTTTGTCGAGATGTTGAAGAAGGTCGACGAGATAGAGGCGTGGGTCGAGGCGATCAAGCCGGTCGTGACTAAAGAAGAGGTCTTGAACGAGATAAGGAGCGCGAGAGACGTCAAGGTCGACGAGGCGGTTTACCAGTACATTGCCAGCCTAGTTGAGGAGACTAGGAGACACCACGCGGTGAGGCTCGGCGCCTCCCCTCGTTCCGGGATCGCCGTTCTGAGAATGGCGAAGGCCGTGGCGTATCTCGAGGGGCGGAACTACGTCATACCGGACGACGTGAAGCAGGTCCTCGCTCCGACTCTATCCCACAGGATAATCCTGAAGCCGGAGTACGAGGTAGAGGGGTTGACCGCGAGTAGAGTTGTCGAGGAGATAGCTAACAGGGTACCGGTGCCTAGGCCTTGACTAGAGGCGTGATGGTCTTTCTAGCCCTTCTATACGTCTCTATGTCCGCCGTGGCGAGCGCTCAGGCTCTCGAGACGTACAGGCACACCCCTGGCTTCACAGGCTTCAGTCTCAGCGACTGGCAGGAGATAATAAGCTCACTCCAGTCAGGCAATTTGAGCGCCTCGGAGGCGCAGAAGGCTGCTAGCACTATAGGAACGCTGATAAACCAGACCTCTCAACTGGGCGTCTCGAGCTCCTCTCTAAACCAGTCGCTCGAAGCACTGTACTCCTACTTCCACCTCTCTTCGGGGAACTATACCGAGAGCGACATACTCAACGCACTGTCTCTGCTTAACAACACGGATGTGAAAAACATGCTTACATCACTCTTCTTCTCCTACATGTTCGAGAATAGGAGTGTCTCTGACAGCGACATATTGAGCGCCCTCGAAAGGATCGAGACGCTTTGGAGACAAGGGAAGCTGACGCCCTCCGACTACGCCCTGGCTCTAAAACTCCTCTCTATACTGGCCCGCTCAGAGGGCTACACGTACTTGTCGGATAGACTCGACTCGGAGTCTATGAGAGTAGCGGCTGACGCGTTAAAGGCTGTAACCAGCCAGCTGCCGAACCTCATACCCCCAAACCTAGGTCAGCCCCAAACCCCAACAAGCGGCGTGAAGATAGGAGGGCTCCCCAGTGCGGCGTTTCCGCTACTAAGCTACCTGTCTATCCCGGAGGGGTTACAGACCATCGTTCTAGTAGCAACAGTAGTTGCGACCTCGATTCTGCTATCTTACCTGGCCCCGAGACTGGTAAGTAAGGTAAGTGCTCTCTGGTCTCCAACCGCAAGGAGAGTGAAGAAGCTGGTCGCGTATGCTGGGAGGTGGGGCGAGGCTGTGGAGTACTACTGGAGAGCAGTGGCGAGAATTGAGAGAGCGACAGGTGTTAGGCTCTCACCAAGCAACACCCACCGCGAGTACTACAACGCCGTGAAGAGCGCGCTGGGAGGGCTGTCACCGTCTTTCGGAAGGCTCACGGAGATCTACGAGGCGAGGAGGTACGCGGGCGACTCCAGGAGGGATCTCGACGAGGAGGCCCGCAGGCTATACGGTGATCTAGTTGCCAAACTATAGGAGTCTCCTAGTCGCGGCTGTCCCCCGGCTGGTCGCGCTCGCCCTAGTCTACTACACGGTCATAGTAAACTTCAACCTCCCCGCCATCAACTTCGCCGGCATGGGGTTAGTCTCGACTCTCATGGTTATGGTCGCGTGGGGCCTAGTAGTCGTGACTATTGTGACAGCATCGCCGCAGTTTTACGGTATCACTCTAATCTTCTTGTCCCTGCTACCCGCCGGCCGTGACCTTAAGTTGATTGTAACCGCGCTTGCGGGCTATTTCGTCTTGCTGTTCGTCGACAACCTCGTCTCGAACTACAACATCAACCAGTATGGATGGGTAAGGTACAGAAGGGGAAGCGGCCACCTGGCTGTTTTCCAAGTACTCTTATTCGTCGCTTCGCTGTCGGGGGTCGCGTTCCTTATTTCAAGGCTGTGGGTTCTGTACTACGAGACGCTTACTTCGACGGCCTCGTCCGGCTTAGGCATACTGCTCACGTCTACATACTTGTTTAAGCTGCTTCTACTGATCGCGGTAGTGGTCTACGCGCTTTACACCGCTAGAGAGTTCTTCACGGTCTTCTTCTTCTACATGAAGCCCAACGCCAGGATGGCGCTGAGCATCTTGTTAGACGAGGAGTCGATCAACGTGTTTTACAACCCCGTGTTTGGGAGCCTGAGAGGAATGATCATCGCGAGCGCGTTCGCCCCGCTCCTATACCAGCCCATATACGAGGTCTTCGGAGACTACCTGGCGAGACAGCTCTACTTCCTCAAGGAATACGCCCCCATGGTTTCAAGTGTCGTGCTAGCGTTGGTCTCCTGGATACTCGTCACCATAGTCTTGAGGAGTCTGGACCCTATTTTGATAGACACCCCCCGCCAGCTGCTTGCGGCATCCCTGGTCATGTTGGCGGTAACGTACGCGGGGGGCGTATACTACACTTTCAAGGCCACCAGCGATCTATGGCTGTCTCTCATACACCCCGACTTCGAGACGTGGTCCCTAAGCGTTGTCTCGGCCTACCAGAGCTACTACACCGTGTTTTATAGCTTGGTAGAGTATATACCCAAGATGTTGGGTGCTGTGCCTTGAGGCAGATAGTGAGGTTCCTGGTCTACCTGGTAATAGGAGTAGTCCTGTTGTCGCTGTCCATACTAACGCTCCTCTGGAGTATCGGGTACATGCAGGCTGGTTTTGTTGCCACGAGCCTACTGAGCGCTCTTGTAGGTTTCACGCTACTCTCGGCCGGCTTGTACATTCTACGTATATCGGCGTACGTGTACGCTCTAGAGAAGGGAGGCGGAGTTGAGCGAGTGGAGGGTAAGAGTTAGAAACACGCTGTCTATTTTCCTGATACTGTCTCTGGTGGCAATAGGGCTTATCTCTCTAGCTGAGAAAGGAGGGCCCGGACTACCAGTTTTCAAGGGGGCGGCCCCTTTCAACACTGGCGAAATAGGCACGTCTAGCCTCGTAGAGATGCTGAGGGAGAGGTACGGTAGCGTATACGTCATCACGAATTTGTCCGAGCTGGCCAACCTACCCCTATCCGGGAGCTGTCTCTTCGTAACGGTATCCCCCGAGAGGCCATACACAGAGGCCGAGTCGAACGAGATACTGGGCTCCCTGGGCAGGTGTAGGGACATAAAACTGCTGATAGCCGACGAGAACACCACATCGAACACACTGCTCAAGGCCGCTGGGGCACCTCTACGGGTCGCAGAGGTTGTTGTGCTAGTTCAGCAGAGCGGCCTAATCCGGTTGGTCTACGACCCTTCAACGCGGCAGTACCTGCCTCCTTACCCGGTGTCCAGGTTCAACGTGGCGGGCAAGGTATACGACATAGTCCTAGACATAGCCTCCTACATTAAAGTAGGCGAGGGCAACGCGACAGTTTTCGGAGAGTACCACGTCGACAACAAGACCCTCGTCTCAGGGGCTGTCGCGTGGTCTAGTATAACCGTGGCGGGGAAACAGAGAGACGTCGAAACGGTAGTCTTGTCTGACGGCTCTGTTTTCCTGAACCAGGTCATAGATCGAAACGAGACCTACAGGCAGTTCGCCCTGGACCTATTCCAGAGCATCTGTGGCACCGGGGGGTGCCAGATAGTTTTCGACGCTAGCAGATACACGCCTGTGCCCCTAGCCGACATAATGAACAACATCAACAGCATTACGCCGCTCTACGTATCTTTCCCAACCCTTCTCGGCATGATAATAGCGAACCTAGTCCACCCGTCTACGTGGTTTGCGCCTCTCGTCGACTACTCCAACAGCTTGCTGAAACAGGCTCTACAAAACCAACTGGTGGCGTCGGTTTTCTCGGTTCTTCTCGCTGTGCTCGCGTTCGTGTACTTCTCAAGGGGCGAGAGCTTCATACGGGATAGGCCGAT
>JAGDWK010000036.1:7205-17578 GCA_023256015.1 Thermogladius sp. | reverse complement strand
TGCTCGCGTTCGTGTACTTCTCAAGGGGCGAGAGCTTCATACGGGATAGGCCGATGGGCGAGGAGAGGCTCGTGGAGGTGGCGTACGCTGTGAACATCAGAGAGGAGATCGTGAGGGGGAAGCTGAAACTCGGGAAAGAGGACTTTAAGTCCCTCTACGAGCTGGTAGACCAGGCCATGTTGAGCGTCTACGGGCTGGGCTTGAAGGATGCCGACCTGGTCAAGAGGTTGTCCGAAGTCCTCGGCCCCGAGAATGCGAGGAGGTACGTTGACGCGATGAACAAGCTATACGGGAAGGCGACAGGTGCCCGCAGAACGCCTGTCGTGTTGTCGTGGCATAGGACGGTCCTGAAGTACGCGAGGGAGAGCGACGAAGTGCTCTCGAAGATAGGCGTGAGCTTGATGAAAGTAGAGGTGCTAGAGAAGATAGCGAGGCGGTGAGGTATGCGCGAGGAGTCCCCGGTGCACTCGACTCATAGAGCTAGAGTGCTGTACATCGTCTCCTTCCTGGTGCTGCTCTCCGGTTTCGTGTCGTCCAACGGCTCATTAGTCATGGTCGCGTTGGTAGTACTGGCCTTACTCTTCGGGTTGAGAGCGTACGTCACCTACGTTGCAGCTGGCTTGAGAGACCTTAGAGTCGAGTTCGACCACGACACTCCCATCGATAACGGGGAGTTCGAGGTCAGAGTTGTAATAGAAAACCCGGGGATCGCGCCGCTGGCCTTCGTAGAGTACAATGTGAGGCACTCCCCCTTCCTCAAATTTGTGAAGGGCGCTACGCGCGGCTTCATAGCAGTACCGGCAAAGTCGGAGGTGGTCGTAAGAATGGTGTGTCACGGAAGGGTGGGGAAGCACAGAATAGGCCCCGTCGAGTTGCAGGCAAGGGATGTATTCGGGCTGTTCAAGACTAGACCCTATAACACGGGGGCCTTCACCTACATCAGGATACCCCCGTCCTATCAAGTGGCAGTGTTGAGGAGACTGGCCGCCTACGCTAGGTCGGTCGGGCTGTCGAGGTCAAGGATCGCCGGGGCTGGTGTAGAGTTCCACAGCTTGAGAGACTACAAGCCGGGCGACGAACTGAAGAGGATAGAGTGGAGGAAGAGCGTCAAGTTGAACAGGCTGATCGTCAGGCAGACCGAGAGAGAGGCCCAACAAAACGTGTACATCCTGCTGGACTCCTCTCACGTAATGCTGGTGGGCCCCTACGCCAAGACGGTATTCGAGCACATGTCGAGGGCTATGAGTGCTATCGTGGCCTACCTGGCCCAGAGGGGTGATAACTTCCAAGTCATAGTGTTCGGGGCTCGGAGACTAATCGCTATGCCGACCTTAATGAGGTCAAACGCCGGTCTTAGGGTTGCTCTAGAAGCCATGTCTAGTGTCGACTATGAGGATGTTGTAAAGGAGGAGAGAGCGCGGAGTCTCTTGGAGGCGTACAACATGTTACTAACGTCGCTCAGGAGAGAGAGGAACATAGTGATAATCGCGACGGTCGTCGACTCCCAAGAGTATTACGAGACCCTCGTTAAAGTGGCTAGGGACCTCGCTGGTTTGAAGAACATCGTTTACGTGGTAAACCCTGTCATCACCTCTTACGACATGATCGGCATTCCGGTGTGGGCCCGCGGGCTCTACTCTCTGAAGACGCACGAGTTGCTGACCAAGCAGTTGAACTACTCGAAACTATTGAGGAAGAGCGGTGTTAACACTGTCGTGGTCACTTCACTGGACGCCCCTCTGAAGATCGCCGCGTTGATCGAACAGTACAGGTCTAGATAGTCAGGCATTACCCTGCCCTGAGGCTTAGCACTTATATTCCACAGGGCATATCTTAAACAACTCGGTGTATCCTATGGTCGAGCTTGGTAAGTTAAAGGAGGAAATGTACAGTTTACTCCAGAAGCTGACAAGCGTCCACGCACCAAGCGGGTTTGAGTACTTGATCCACGATACCGTGATAAGCGAGCTGGAGAGGAACGCAGACAAGGTGTGGGTGGACTCCTTAGGCAACGTGATCGCGTTAAAGAAGGGAAGCAAGGGAGGGGCCAGCTTGATGCTCGCGGCCCACATGGACGAGATAGGGCTGTTCGTGTCCTATATCGAGGACGACGGCTTCCTGCGCGTCACCCCGATAGGCGGGGTTCTCGAGAGGACCCTACTACACCAGCGCGTAGTCATAGTGACTAGGAGCGGGAGGACTGTGAAAGGCGTCATAGGCTTAAAGCCCCCTCACGTAGTCAAGCCGGAGGAGGCCCAGAAGATACCCGAGATAAAAGAGCTCTTCGTCGACATCGGGGCGTCATCGCGGGACGAGGTGGAGAAAATGGGGGTGAGAGTTGGCGACGTGGCGGTGTTCGACAGGACCATGGAGAGGTTGGCTGGAGATAGAGTCACAGGCAAGGCGTTTGACGATCGGGCGGGCCTTGCCGTGATGCTCAAGGCCTTCCAGCTCATTGACAACAACGAGGCCGACGTGTACGCGGTAGCAACCGTCCAAGAGGAGGTCGGGCTCAAGGGGGCTAGGACTGCTGCCTTCGCAATCGCCCCCAGCGCGGCGATCGCCCTTGATGTCACTATCGCGAGCGACTTCCCTGGTGTGGCGAAGAGTGAGCAGTTCACGAGGTTGGGTAAGGGCCCCGCGATCAAGATAGCCGACGGGAGGAACGCGTCGGGCCTCATCACACACCCCGAGATACTCAACTTCATGATCAAGGTTGCCGAAGAGGAGAAGATACCCTACCAGCTAGAGGTCATACCTGGGGGGACTACCGACGCCTCGATAATAGCGTTGAACAGGGAAGGGGTACCGGCTGGCGTTGTCTCGGTGCCTGCCAGGTACATACACTCCCCCACGGAAGTAATAGACTTAAACGACCTCGCCTACGCGGTACTACTCACGGAGAAGATAGCCGAGAAGGCAAGCGTCGAGTGGCTTAAGAGGATTAAGATGCGAGTCGTGAAGTAGCTCTCACAGCCCGAAAAACACCCTTAACACCGTGGCACCAGTCTCGACTACCGCTAAGACTATTAGGAAAGCCCCGAGTACGCCTAGCTCGATACTGAGAACCCCCTTTTTAAGTTCCATACCCAGCACGTGCGCTACGAGCGCGCCAGTCCACGCCCCAGTACCTGGTAAGGGTATCGCGACGAATACTGCCAGGCCGGCGAACTCTAGCTTCTCGTGCCCTCTCGCCTTTTTCCTAGCGTAGTCCACGACTTTCCAGTAGAGTCTCTTCAGAAAACCGGGGGCTCTACTGTTGTTTACAATCTTCCTCTCAACGAACCTCAAGGCGAGAACGGCTATGGGGGCCACCGCTAGATTACCCAATAAACCTGCGGCCAGTGCCACCATGTAGAGCGCCTGGTCCTGTCTGAAGAAGTAGTACGCAAGCGGTATGGCCCCTCGTATCTCGGCCACGGGCGAGAACCCCATCAGGAAGACGAGTAGTAGCTCGTACGCTACACTGCCCACGTGGAACACCGCGCACTACCTATTTAAGAGACCCGCGGTCGAATAAAAACTTGGTGTCCTCGGTGGAGGCAAGACCCTTAATCCTCGTCTCACCCTTTATCGCGTCTCTCCTCTCGCTACTGCTCCTAGCCCTGTGCACCCCCTGGTTTAACATCTGGGAGAACGCATTCAGCGATCTTGGGAGAATCAAGAACGGCCTGACAGCTGTGGTGTTTAACGGGTTGGTGTCCACCACGGGGGCTATCCTGTTGGTGTACGCGACCTCGGTGGCACGCTACCTCGCCGCCCCATACAGAGCCCTGCTCGTGTTAGGAGGCTACTCTCTGACCATGATAGGTGTCTACCCGGAGGACTACGGGAGGCTACACTTCTACGTCTCTCTCGTCTTCTTCTTGGCCTCAATAGCCTACATGGTGGTACACGCCATGGAGACCTCGGTCGAGGGGGCCGTGATTGTCGCCCTAGGGCTCGTCAATTTAGGGGTCTGGACAGCCCACTTCGCGTCCAACTTTCCGCCTGGCGCCGCCGTCCCCGAGCTAGTCTCGCTCGTATCGATGCTCGCCACTCTGGCTAGAGACCTCGGGAAGACCGATTCAGGTCAGTCGTAAGCGTTTCCGAGGAGGAACGTGTTCCCTAAATAGACCTTTCTAAGCCCGTTTTCCTCGGCGATCCTCAATGCCCTCCTAGCGTGAGACCAACTCGTCCTTGGTAGGTCGTTGAGGTAGAAGTCCGGGTGGAAGCCCAGAAAGACGACGGGTATGTCGGGGTTCAGGCCCGCGACGAACTTCGTGATACCGTCTAGCTCGTAGTCGTCCAGGTACCCCGGTACAAGAAGTACCGATACGACCAGTAGCGGGGGCTCCCTCCTCTTTTCAAATAGCTTCGCCGCTCTCTCCACGTTCTCCCTGATCAGGTGAACGTGTTCGGGCCTCACCCCCGTCAGCGCACTGTAGACCTCTGGGCTCCACGCCTTCATGTCGACCTTGACTATGCCCCCTGTCTCTAGTGAGAGCTCGACCGCCTTTTCGAAAATCGCCGGATTCCAGAGCCCGTTGGTCTCCCAGCAGACTCTGAAAACCCTGAGCCCGACTTCTTTTGCCTTTTTCATCATCCTCCTCGCGGCGATGATGGCTGCGGTGGAGAACACGGAAGGGTCTCCACCGAAGAAGCAGACGCAGGTCGTCTGCCCGTTTACAGCCTTCACGAGGTCGTCGATAGTGAAGCGAGGCCCCTTTCTAACTGCTATAAGGTGGTGTTCCCAGTTCTGGCAGAAGAGGCAGTTCAAATTACAAGAACCGAAGAATACAGCGATGTTGTAGTAGCCCGGCTCCCCGTTGGGGGTGAGGGCGTAGACCGGGTAGCCAACCCCTTTAGCCGCCGGGCACACCTCGACCGCTACGCAGTTCGTTGGGTGGGGGTCGTAGTACACGTGGCCTAGCATAGTATCTGCCCTAAGGAAGGCGGACACCTTCCCGGCAGTCGAGTATCTGAGCCCGCAATAGCCGACCTCCCCATTACGGAGAGAGCAAGACCTACCGCACACGGTACACTTCAAGCCGTTGCCGGTAGGCTCCTGCTGTTTGCCCAGCTCCCTTCGGACCTCTTCGTGGATCTTTAATACATGGTGGAGCGCGCCTTTGTTCCTCCTCAGGCAGTCTACGCAGACTCCCAGAAAGGACGAGATCGTCCTCGAGGACCTCCCGCAAAAAGAGCACGTGCCCATCTCTCCGGCACTACTCCTAGGCTCTCTCACTTTGATCTCGTGGTAAGAGGGGTTATAGGGATTAAATCTCGTCAACCCTTGCTTAACCTGAGCCTAGGGCACATCTTGAACTCGTGTAGGAGAACCTCGGATACAAACGTAGGGTCGCAATTCACGCACTTCCCCTCGGCTACTATTGCGGCCGTCCCCAACGTCACCGAGGAAGCTTTGAACCCCAGTCTCTCCAAGAGCGAGGTCGCTTCCTCGACGCTGGGCCTCCTCATTCCGCTTAATTCGACTCCGTACAAACCCATCTTCCAGCACCTCATCCCGTGGGTGTACAAGTTCGCCATGCAGGCTGAGGGGAAAAACAGCAAGCCCCTCTTCAACGCGTACTTCTGGATACTGGACTTGATGTCGCCTGTGTAGACATCGTACTGGACCCCGTTTTTCATCTTCTCGACTGGGACGTCTACCCTTTTCAACACCTCCCTTATATCGACGCCCGACTCCTTCAAATTCTTTATAATGCCTTTCGTAACCCTCAACCCGCCCGCTACGATCCCCACCGCGCCGTACTCGAGGGCTTTGTCAACTATCTCCTTGTACTCGCGCTCGGTAACGCCAGGTATTATGGGTCTGAGGAAGAGGAAGGGCTTTAGCCCTGCCTCTCTAAGGTTCTTAATAGTCTCGAACCTGAGTTCGGGCCTCGGTGCGTAGGGTTCGAGTTCGCTCCACTTGCTCAGAGTGACGACTGAGACAAGCGGGGATATTAGCCCCCTACTCGCATCGGCTATTCTCGCGGCATCGCCTCTGCTGATATATGCCTTGGTCGAGAACTGGACTGGGTTACCCAAGTACGTGTAGAACGCCCGAACGTACTCAATAGTCCGCTCCTTTACTAGGGGGTGGAAAGGCTCTGATACGCTACCGATTGCGAGGTATGTCCCATGCAGAGACGGTATGAAGTACTTGTTTGAGAGGAGCGCGTAGACGACCTGGATACCGCTAAGCGGGTACGGGCTCGCCTTCGCTGGAAACCCCATATCGTATATGTAGCAGTACCTACACTGAAAGAAGCATCCGATCGAGGTGTGGATGGTCAGACCGCAAGGCCTAGGCCTCCTTTTAGCGTGGGGATCGTTCTCGGCCTCTCGGGCTTCTCTCTCGCTCAGTAGGCCCCGGACCTCCTCCCTGAGCTTCTCCTTCAGCTCCAGTAGCTTGACGACGTTGAACAAACAAGACCACTCAAAAGATGTTTAACGTGCTGTGACCCCTTTTACGCACCCCTCCAGAGCGAGGAGATAGATGTCTACCCGAGCTATATTCTCTTGAGTTCCTCTAGGTCTTCTCCCCTCATCCTCCAGCCCATGGAGCCCATTATCTCCTTCACGTGTTCTATTTTCTCAGCCTTGGGTATGGGGATGACGTTGTCCTGGCTTATCAGGTAGTTCAAGGCGACCTGTACGGGCGTCCTCCCGTACTTGGAGGCGATCCTTTGTACCACCGGGTGAGTTACAACGGCGCCCCTCTCGAGCGGCATATACGCCTGGATCGCGATGTTGTTCGCGCGGCAGAACGGGAGGAGAGTCTCTTCAACCTCTCCTTTATGTAGTACGCTGTAGTGGACTTGGTCTACAACTATCCTCTCCCTTGAGAGAGCGTGAATCGCCCTATTTAGTTCGCTGACGTCGAAGTTGCTAACGCCAATGTACCTGGTCAGCCCCTCTTTCGCCACGATCTCGAAGTTCCTGACCTGCTCTTCTATACTTATAGACGTGTTGGGCCAGTGGATCAGGTACAAGTCCACGTAGTTTACCCCTAATCTTCTCAAGGCAGCTCTGGCGGCCTTGATGATGAGGTCTTTGTCGACAAGCCTGTCGGGCAACATCTTCGTCGTTATGAACACGTTGTCTCTGCCGACGGCTTTGACTAGCTTGCCGACAAATTCCTCGGCTTTCCCGCCGTCGTACATCTCGGCCGTGTCGACGTTGTTGACCCCACTACTCAGAGCGTACAGGTAGGCCTCGTACGCCTTACCGTAGTCTCTGATAGCCCAGGTTCCTAGACCAATGGCAGAGACCTTGTCGCTACCAATAACCTTGAACTCGACCTGCACGGCATTGCCCTCCTAGTAGAGCCGCCGGCGGGACTTGAACCCGCGACCACCGGCTCTCCCGGGCCTTAGGAGACGAGGCTTACAAGGCCGGCGCTCTACCCGGCTGAGCTACGGCGGCTCTAGAATATAATTAAGAGCCCATGAGAGTCTTATAAACGTCGACAACCGTTCCTCGGAGGACGTGCTAAGAGAGGTCGAGTACCGCCTTCTTAATGTTAGCGAGCTTCTTCAACGCGACCTCGTAGGCTTCCCTCCTAGAGCCCGAGGCGGTTGACAGCCCACCGAAGCCACAGTCAGCAGAGACCAGGTCGACTCTCCCTCTTGCCTTCGCGAGAAGCTCTCTCAGTAGACCTCTAATTTCCTCTACACTTTCTATTTCAGGCCTCTTGCTACTGGCCACACCTGGAGCCAGAACTTTACCTCTGGACGACAGTCTCTCGCCGTCCACTATATTTACGTTTTCTGGAGAGTCGTGAAACTCGAAGTTGAGGAAGTCTACCATGGGGACGCCGACTAGCAGGTCGAACAGCCTCCTACTGACCCTGCCACAGACGTGGATCCCGTGGTACCCGCCTATCCCTTTGAAAACGGTCCCAATCACGTCTGCTATGCTTCCCTCATCCCAGCCGAAGAGAAATCTACGCGCGCCCACAATCACCCCTAGTATGGGCTCGTCTATGAAGAGGTAGTTGAAGCCCAGCCTCTCCATGTACTTCAGGACGCTATTGACGTACCTCGCCATGGTTCTCACCACGTCCGCGTTCGCTAGGCCCGTGGACTCTAGCCCGCCCCCCTCCGCGAGCAAGACCTTACTCGAGAGTGTGAAAGGACCTGTAACCGGGGCTCTCAAACCCCTGAAGCCTAAACTCCGCGCGTGGTCTACAAAGACCTCCGCCTCCTCTATCCTACCCTCGAAAACCACGTCCTCGGCCCCCAGGCTCTTGCTTAGGAAATAGCTCTCACCTCTCAGCGTTACAAGGCCGCCGGCTACCAGAGGCTCCATGTATATTTCTATGAAGTTCCTCAACTGCGGGTAGGGGGGTACATCCACGCCCACCTCGTGGAGGTCTCTCGCTATCAAGCTCACGTTCTCCAAGCTGAACTCCAACGGGAAGCTGCCCACGTGGCTCGTCTTCACGTGCTGGTCACCTTCTAACGCTTAATTTGTACAGATACTATGTGAGGGATATAATATAACCGAGAGGGTAAGCAGTTGAGCCTCGAAGAGGCAAGAGAGTGCCTGGTGAACCTCGAGAAAGACTGCGTTTTGAGAAACGTGAAAGCCGCTCTAGACGAGGGTATCCCCGCCTCCAAGATAATACTCGAATCCCTGAGCAAAGCCATGGAGGAGATCGGGAGGCTTTACGAGAGCGGAGACTACTTCATAGCTGAGCTGATCGAGGCGGCCAGCATCTTCAAGGAGGCCATGAGGATCCTCGAGCCCAGGTTGAGAGAGGAGGCCTCGAGAATGAAGGCCGTGAAGAGGGCAAGGATCGTCATAGGGACTGTGAAGGGAGACGTGCACGACATAGGCAAGACGCTTGTAGCCATCATGCTCCAGGCGGCTGGACACGAGGTTATAGACCTAGGCGTAGACGTCTCCGTGGAGAAGTTCATTGAGGCCGTCGAGAAATACAAGCCTGACATCGTAGGCATGAGCGCCCTGCTCACGACGACTGCCAGGTACATGAAAACCGTCATAGATGAGCTTACAAGGCGTGGGTTAAGGAGTAGAGTGAAGGTTATTGTAGGCGGGGCGGCCACAACTCCAGAGTTCGCGAAGGAGATCGGGGCCGACGGCTGGGCCCCTAACGCGGTAGAGGCCGTTAAACTAGTGGAGAAGTTGATGGGGGTTCAAGCTTGAGCGAGGTCAATATCGTAGTAGGTAACAGGGTGCTGAGGGGGGTTAGCGGCGGTAATCTGGGCGAGATACTCGCAAAGAACGGCGTTATAGCGCTACCGTGTGGAGGTAGGGGTCTCTGCGGCCTTTGCCGCGTCGTCGTTAAGAAAGGCTCGACGTCTCCGCCTTCAAAGTACGAGAGGGCACTAGGCTATACGGGACCTGTAAGGCTGGCCTGCCAGACTAGAGTCCTAAGCGACGTCGAGGTAGAGCTCTTCCCGGGGCTAGCAAAGCCCGTCAAGATAAACACCATTGTCGTTAACCCTAGAAGGGTCGAGCCCGTTGTAACAAAAGTCGGACCCGGGCTGTTCAGGGTTCTAGACCGCGTGGTAGAGCTTACCACGGACCTCCAGCGGGCTCTCTTAGTAGACCTGGGGACTACAAAGACAGCGTACCAGGTCGTGGACCTCGAGGGCGATGTACTGGCCGAGGACTCCGTCTTCACCCCGCTCCAAGACTACGGGGCCGACATCATAACGAGGTTGACGAAGGCGTTGGAAGACAAGCGGTACATGGACGATATGACGACGAGACTACGCGGCCTAGTGTCCGAATTAGCGGACAAGCACAACGCAGGCCTAGTGCTACTAGCAGGGAACAGCGTAATGGAGTCGATCTTCTTCGGTCTAAAACTCGACAGCCTGGCTGAATACCCTTACCAGCCCCCAACTCGCGGCCCCATCTTAGACAGCCTGGGGGGTAGGCTTGTGCTGGGGTTTCCCATGCTGCACGGCTACCTTGGAGGAGACGCCTACGCGGACCTCGTCGCATCCCTGGAACTGAGGCTAGAGACCCCCTACCTGCTGATCGATATAGGCACCAACACCGAGATCTTCCTCGTCAAGGAAGAAGTCGTGTACGGGACCAGCACGCCGAGCGGTCCAGCTTTCGAAACGGGGGTCTCGAGAGGGTCCACTATAGTCCAAGGAGGCGTATATGAGGCGAGAATAGACAGGCTGGAGAACGGCAGGCCCGTCTTCAGCTACAAGTACCTGGTCTCAACCTCAGGCATTTTAGGTCCGGCGCTCGTAAGCATAGTCGCCGACTTGAGACGTCATGGACTAGTGGACGAGAACGGCAAGTTCACTACCGGCTATGCGACCATTGAAGGCGGGCTGAAGGTATTCTACATCGACCCCTCTAAGGACCTCTACGTATCCCAGCTAGACGTGAGGAAC
>JAGDWK010000036.1:0-7105 GCA_023256015.1 Thermogladius sp. | reverse complement strand
TTGAGGACGCCATGGCTATAGGGCTGGTACCCCAAGTTGACAGAGAAAGAGTGTTGGTCGTAGGCAACCTGGTTCTCCCAGGGTTGAGGGTTGCGTTCTTGGACAGAGAGTACCTGGTCGACTTCAGGGAGATCGCGGGAAAGATGGTCTTCGTCGAATTACCCAAGGTAGCGGACTACATGAACGTGTGGATTGACAGCCTCCGGCTCAGCCCCTTGTGAAGATCTGCTGCAACTCCTTTAACAGGGCCTTGACAGGGTGCTTACCCTCTATCCTGACACCAGACCTCCTCAGCCCGTAACCCAGGAGGGAGTCGACCATGGATACGACCGGGGCAACGTACTTTGCTCTAGAGACGGGACCGTACATTACGAAGTCCGCCCCCATCATCCTCAGAAAAGCCGCAGCACCGCCATGAACACCAACCGCCCCCTCAACGCCCAGCCTCTCCTTAGTGGCCCCGCCGAGCGCGTTTGCGGGCGCGCTACCGGAGGGTAGCTTGAGCTCGGACTTGATCCTGCGTATCGCTTCACCGCTCAGATATATCGAGGACGGGTCTAGTACCACAGTGTCGACCAACACGTTCTTCACCCCCGTGTCTCTAGCCGTGTCAAGCAACCTTCTCACTATCTGAAGCCTCTTCTCCGGCTCTATGGAGGTATAGGGGTCTCTGGGATCGAACGCCATGAGAACGCTGGTCTCGATCCCGCTATTCCTCAACGCCTCCAGCTCCTCGCGCGGGCTGTCCACGTACAGGCCGTTCGCGATCGACAACCTCTTCAGACCCATCTCGGAAGCCCTTAGATACGCTTTAGCCCTCACCGCGGGGTCTGGGGAATCCAGGAACAACGGGATGTTGAATTCGCCCACGAAGCTTAGGATGTCGTCGACGAGCTCTTCTCGTGGAAAGACCACGTCGAGGGCTAGTACAAGCCCGTGCTTTTCGCATACACTAATAGCCTCCTCAACCTTCTCGCGTGCCGAATTCTTGTCAATACCGCTGCTTGTGAGAAGCTTGTCTCCCATGTAGAATATGGAACCCACCAGCCACGTTGGGCACTCGCCAAGTATACCCCCAATACAGTAGTCGCCCACACGGTATTTACTCGCTTCGAGCTGGTTCACCTCATCACCACCGTGGGTTCTGACTTATAACGATAGCGCCGACCACATATTAACCTGCTGACGGGTGTTTGGGGTAGGAAACGTTTATACACCTACTGCCGGATACAAAGGCCATAAACCGAGACACGGTGACGGCGTTTGGAGGTCATAGTGGAGCTCCCCTCTTTCTCAAAGAAGGGGGTCGACAAATTAGCTCCCCGGCTCAAAGACCTCGGTTTCAGCGTCTTCGTCCCCGAGAACCCCGCAGGCGTACCGGCACTATTGGCCGCGTCAGTAGGCGTCTACTTGAGGACGAAGTTTGAGTTAGGGGTCTACGTTAGCACTAGGCTTGTGGACGTGAACCTCCTCCACGCGTACTCAACGGTTCTGACAGCGAAGGAGTTCGGCTTTAAGGGTGTCACATTGCTAAGGGGTGACAAGCCAGCCTTCGGTGAAACCTTGGAAGCAAACTCCGAGGAAGCGCTGGCCTTCATAAAAGAGAGAGTGAAAGGTGTCGACCTAGGGCTCATCGTGAGTATGAGGTTCTCCACGGACAACATACAAGCCCGCCTGTTAAAGAACCCCGACTACGTTATGGTCATACACTTCGGTCTGGGCAATATGGACAAGATGGTCGAGGTCTCTAAGGTTGCTAGAGAGCGAGGTGTAAGGGTTTACCCGTTCGTCTTGCTGGCCCTCGAGAAGAGTAGGAGTTTGTTCGAGCAACTCGGGCAGCCTTTCATCGACCCAGACCAATTAAGAGGTGTATGTGAGAGCCTCAAAAAAGTCGTTGACGGTGTAGTGGTGTCCTCGCCGCTAGACTTGGACACAGCTGTAGAGCGAGTCGCGCGGCTGTGCTTCTAGCCCCCGGACACCGGGGGGAGCAAGACCACCTCGTCCTCATCCTTCAAGCTAACCGGCGCTGCTGGGTTGACCGACACCCCGTTTACCAGGACGATCAGCTCCCCTCTTCGATAGAGCTCGTCCAAGACCCTGTACTTCGAGCTCAACGTGTTGACCAACTCCGTTAGACTACCCGCGCTTATGAACTCTTCGGAGACCCCCGTCTTGTCCTTGAGCCAAAGCATGAACTTGACTCTTGGCACTACCCACCCTCTTTAGACTTCTCCTCCTCGAGCCGCTTCTCGAACAGGCTCTTCAGTTCCTCATCGCTCATACTCCTGTAAGGTTCGGCAAGCAGCTCTCTCGCTTCTTTGTGCTTCAAGAAGTAGTAAATCGAGTAGCTGCAAATCGGCTCTATTAAGTACCCGTTTTCCTTCGCCATGTTTACCGCGTACTCCATTAACTGGCCGGCTATCCCCTTACCCCTGTGCTGAGGTGGCGTGTACGTTTCGAGTAGCTTCATAACGTTGTTCTCGACCCTGTACCTGATAAAGGCTTTTGTGTTGTCGGGTAGGGTCATGTAGATCACAGTACTGGTGTGTCTAATACCCTCCAAGCAACCACCTCGATCCTTTTAGGTTAAAGAAGTAGGAGTTTTAAATAGGTTGTTTAAAGGTGGAGTGGGTGGAACCGTTTTAAACACTCGCGACATTGTATTAAACCGGTTTGAATCATGGAGAGGCTTCTACTAGTAGTACTGCTAGCAGGAGTATTGGCTCTCTCCAACACGGTCCTCTACGCGGAGCCTCAAACTAGAATCGCCCACACCACGATTTTCTACAACGGCCTTCTCGAAGTAGCTACTAGCGGTGAGTACACTCCGAGAAATTTTGTAAACAGCGGGGCTAGTTCTTTCTACATGAGGGTCACATACCTGGTGAGAGCAGACATAGAGATAGCTGTCGTGAACGGGGTAACTATGTATAGCGCAAACATAAGCAGGTGGATCGACTCGATCTCCTCCGCTCCACTGAACGTCGTCAACTCCACTTCGCTACAGGCCGAGAGCAACTTATCCTATGCTTCTATCGGCATTTTCAACCCCCCTATAGTCCTATCCTTCAACGAGAGCCTGGGCTGGGACGTCTTAGACTGGAGCGGGTTTAAAGAGAACATCGTCTTGTTCGACGTCGACCTCGTACACAAGGGGGTCAAACAGGTTGAGAGCTACGAGAAGACCAACGTAATGCTGATCAAAGACCTGTACTACGAGCCGGTGACCATGATCCCGGTGTTCTACGCGTACACATACTCTGTTCAGTCGCCAAACGGGGGCTTGATGGTGAGGGTCAGCCTTAACGGCCTCTTCTCCACGTTGAACTTGACTTCAATTGTAAGGAGGGAGGTGATTTCGATCGGTGTCGGGAACGACACTAGCGTTGTAATAAGGGTCGACAGGCTAGTCCACGACAGGCTCAGCGTGGAACAGGTCAACGATACCTCGATCAGGCTTGTTTTCAACGGACTCGCCCCCGTCTTTATCCAGGTAGAGATACCACCGAATGTGGAGTTGAAGTCGAACGTAGGTTTCACGAAGTTGAGTAGTGGTCCTACAGCGTACTACGTCTACGAGGGGGTTGTCTCGGGTGATGTATTGTTGGATTTCGGCGAGAGGGTGTCCCTCTTAAGCGGGAACCAGACCTCCTTAACTGGGGGTGTAGGACTCCCCATGAGCACTAATGTCGGAGACCTCGTCTTCACCGCCCTGGTGGTCTCCCTCTCCGTCTACGCTGCCTACCTCCTCGCGGACAAGATCTCCCGGTCTCTTTAGAGTGCCTGTCCCCCCTCTCCTCAAATTCCTGTAGTAAACCGACAAGGGGTTCCTCCCGTCGCACCGGTCTAGAATAGGGCAGACCCCGAGAGCCTTTAGTTTGTCGCAGCTATAGGGGCTGTACTTCTTCCTACCGCCTCTCAGGCCTGCCAAATGCTCGACCTGGTAGCGCGTGACCTTCTCGTTGAAGTCGGGTGCGGAGCCGAAGACCTCCACGACCTGGTCTACTTCGAGACCTATGTTAAGCAGGAAGGTGGCTATGAGGAACCTCTCGGCGTGGGAGACGTTCTCGCCCTGCCTTAGGCGCTCAATAGCCCTCTTAACACAGGGAGGGAAGGCATCCTCTTTGACAACCTGTACTCCTTGCTCACTAGCGATGTCAGTGGACGCCGCCCCCTTTACTTGGGCGATTTTCCGCGCCTCTTCCAGCAGTTTTTGGTCAACCCTCAACGGCTCCAGAGCCTCGAACGTCTTAAGCACGTGCTGGTATATCGCCTCCTCTAACACTCTCGTATAGGTCTCCCTGTCGAGGTAGACCCTCCCCTTGGACACGACGTTGCTGGATATATGGTATTTCTTGTCCTGGGAGAGCCTTGCGGATACTACCGCTAGGTAGGACTTCAAGCCCATAGAGAAGCTCAGGGCCCTGTACACCACGGTTCCCTTCTTCAAGTGGAGGGGGATCTTGTGGGGCTGGTCGTTCAGCTCGACGTCTAGCCCGAGCTTCTGCCCTATACCTACCAGCGTCTCGTCGTCAAGCCCTTCTAGCAGATTACCCGCCTGTTTAGAGTACGCTACAGCGATCTTCGTGTAAAGCCTTCTCTCGGCCAGCGACTTCGCCAACATGGCGAGGGCGTAATAGGCCGCGACCTCGTGTTCTAGGGGTAAGCTGGGCTCCGCTGGAGTGCCCTCAGTCACGATCTTGTCGAGGTTCTGGAGCACCCTCAGGCGTATGGGTGAGTCCTCTTGTACCACGAGCTGCTCTAAGGGTGCGCCTCTTAGCAGGTCTGATAGCTCTTCTCGCTTTATTAGAAACGGGAACTGCCTGTAGTCGATTACCCGCCTCCTCGGCATGTCGTTCTCCAACTCGTAACGAGGTGTTCAGCGCTTTGGCCCCACATCACAGTTCAGGAAGACCTCTTGTGAGGTCCCCTTACATCATCAATCTTACCTTCATACTCTTCGAGAGTTATAACGTTTAGCGCCTCGGCGTTACCCACGATCGATTGGGCCGAACTACCTCAAGTCGAACACGATCTCCTCCCTACCCGGTAGCCTCGTCCCCCTCGCTACCGTGAACTTGACCCCCCTGCCCTCGAGCACGACCTCGTATGGGACGTTCAATGAGGCCCTGACGAATCTCGCGTTCTCGGGGAAAACCCAGTATACCGTGTAGTCGTACTCGGCGGTCTCCTCCTCGTACTCGTTTAAGTAGTGGTTTAGCCCCTTTCTCAGCTCGCCCTTGAACACGATCTTAAAGACGATGTACGCGAGGTTCTCCAGCCCGGCAACGCCGATCTCCACGTCTTTCACTACCGGGTATACCCTCTTGTTGTTGATATACACTCGCTCTTCGTCGAGGAAATACTGCATGTTCCTGGCGAGGAGCTCAATCTCTCTACCACGTTTAACGGGGTCTTTGGAGATCTCGAGGTACAGTCTGCCTGGGTCGGAGTAGAGAAACACTATTGTCTGGTCCACGAGCCCCGAGTCGTGTACGTGAAAGAAGCCGTAGCCGTAGATTGGCTGGAGCTCGCTCATTTCTTCAACCTTTTGTAGAGAAGAACACCTTTCTCGGTCAGCTTCAGGACGTTGTATTTACCTACCCGCTCTACTTCGACATAGCCTTCTTCGAGCAACCTCTTGACCCTCCTACTGATACTGGACTTGGGCCTCTTCGTGATCGAGACCAGCTCGCTCTGTCTGAGACCCTCCTCGCCCGCCTCTCCTAGTGCCAAGACTATCTCTCTAACCACGTCGTCCTCCTCGAGCCTCTTAGGCGGCAAGGTCTCCACCTCCAGCCGCCCCCGCCTCAGCGAGTAGTAGAGGGCAGCGGCAACCGTGCCTGCTAGAAGAGCAGTTACCGCCCAAACCCACCAGGGCGTTGGCGAGGTCTGCGCTCCGCTGGACGGCTGAGACACCTGGTTCATCGGTACTAACAGTATTACGTGGTAGAGGCCGGGAGAGCTAAACGTTATCACTGTTGTGTTGGCGGAGTAAGAGACAGATACAGTCCCCGTGGGGTAGTCGAACCTCCTGGCGATGACCTGGTAGACCCCCGGTATGGTGATTGTGGACGTAAACGACGTGTTGCGGAACATCGTGAAGTCGAGTACAGCCTCGTACGAGCCCGGCGTTAGCTCCTGGAAGAGGTCGTAGAGCAAGAGGTAGACGTTAACGGTCGTCGACGAGTTGGCGACGAAGTCGATGACCCCTGTAGAGGAGTTGAACAAGGGAGGTACGAGCACAGCGGCGGGGTTTGAGAACGTCGCGTTCAAGAAGCTGGCGTTGGCGTAAGACGGGTTGACCAACTGAATAGAGAACTGGGTCGTAGTATTGACGTCTACATTGAAGGTGATACTCGCGTAGCCGCTGCGGGCCAGCGGGTCGTACATTATGTAGTACGTCACATTGCTGATGAGGGGCTGCGAGCTGAGAGCCGGCGAGACGGTCAGGAGGCAGGCTACAACCAAGAGAGCGGAGAGCCCTGTAGTCGCCTTTCTCAACATGAAAGCCTCGACTCCCTTTACGCTAAGTAAAAAAGTCGTGTAAGGAAATTTAAGCCCTCTTCCTAGCCAGTACTACGCCTATAACTCCTAGAACTACCAGAACGGCCAGTACTATGACTACCAGCGCGGGGGTTGCCAACGGGCCCCCCTGCGTTGTCGGTGGGGTAGTAGTTGCCGCTGGCGACTGTGTTGGTGTTGTGGGGGCCGGAGCGGTGGTCTGCGGGCCTGTCGTTGTAGCGGTTATAGCAGGGGAGGTCGTCGTTGGGGGTGTGGTGGGCGAGACCTGTCCCTGAGTGTAGACGGTGAGCGTGAGTATTAGTGTACCCCTCCCGTCAACGTGTATACTTGTAGTGTTAGACGAGAAGTCCAGCCTAGTAGAGCAGGGGAGGCCTACACAGCTCACGTTGTAGAGGCCCGGGACGTAAATGTCCACGCTCACGCTGCCCGGCATTGCCGAGGTGTCGAGGGTCACGGAGTAGCTGCCCGGCACCAGCGGTGTCATGAGGTCTCTAATACTGTAGGTCAGGGTGAAGCCGCTCGTGTTATTCAAGAGGACGGCGACCACGTTAGCCTGCTGGTCGTGGAAGTAAGGTAGTGG
>JAGDWK010000090.1 GCA_023256015.1 Thermogladius sp. | reverse complement strand
TTGATGATGACTACCCGGCAAGATTGAGCCCATGCTATGATATGTCAGTGTTACTCTGATACGAGAGCAGGGGCTACTTTTTCATGTACTTGAGAAGGCCTTCAGCCTGCTTACCGAAGGCCTCCTCGACCACTTGTCTGATCGACCCTTTAAAGTCCTTCTCGATCTCGTCGCGTAACCCGGGGTTGTACAAGGCTGATGCTGGATGATACGTTGCCACCAGCTTCACTTTCAAACCTAGGATCTCGACTGACCTGACTTTACCGTGTTCTCGCGTCATGCTAGTCCACTTAAGGCCCGCTAACTGGTACAAGAACCTCGCCGAGTGCCTCCCCAACGCGATGATAGCCTTGGGCTTTATTAGTTTGATCTGCCTTACGAGGTAAGGCGAGCACGCTGCGACCTCCTCGTCGGTTGGGTCCCTGTTTTCGGGTGGACGGCACTTGACTACATTGGTTATGTACACCTTGCTCCTGTCCACCCCTATGGAGTACAGTAGCTCTGTCAAAAAATGTCCAGCAGCACCCACGAAAGGCCTACCCGTCTCGTCCTCTGTCCTGCCGGGGGCTTCGCCGACTATGAGAACAGGAGAGTTCACGTCGCCCTCTCCCGGGACGGGGTTCTTCCTGCTCGAGTGGAGCGGGCATTTTGTACAAGAGGCGATCTCGTGTATCAGCTTCTCCCAACCGTCTTCCAAGCAGAACACCTTATTCATGTTAAAATATCGGTGTCGACCGTTGATAAACTGTGGTGTGAGCACTATAAGAGCCCCGATTAAGGTTATAAAAGTCGATTGTTCGCAGAAAAGAGAACTAGACGGCCCTAGGGGCAGCCAAACTAGTTCGTTCCATAGTAGGGGTGTCGCGGAAAAAGTCCTTCTCCTAGCCGAGTTCGTCAGCGAGAAGGACGCGGTGAAGATCGCTGAAACGCTTAGCACGATGACAGAGGACGCTACTATCGTTATTAAGGCTGTATCCCCCTTGAAGCCGGTGTGCGACTCGCTCGGTGCGTGGGGCGTAAAAGGCGTAGTTGGGGTCTACGGCGACCCGCGCGATGTTTTCGGGTTTGCAGGGAAGTACAGCTCAACGACAAAAAACCGCAACGTCGTCTACGTGGACTACAAGGTTGACATGACAACATTGTACAGCTACGTCGTCGGTAAGCTCCCGAGGCCTCTTAAAATGCTCTTGAGAGAGCCGTTGAGGTTGTTTAAGTTCGGTTTCGTGGGGTTCACAGGCACTTTGGTGAACCTTCTTGTCGCCAGCCTACTGTACTACCTGGGGATCGCTAACGCCATTGTATCGACGCTCGTCGGTTTCGAGGCCAGTACGCTGTGGAACTTCAATCTACACGAACGTTGGACGTTTGGAGACCTAGCGAAGCAGAAGCCCCACAAGGTCCTCGGTAGGCTCCTTAAGTTCCACGTCTCATCGGCGGCGAGCCTGGTTACGCAAGTACTTCTAGTCTACTTGGGGACGATCGTGCTCGGTGTAAACTACACGGCGAGTCTATTGGCGGGCATTTTAGCAGGCTTTGTGGCTAACTACATGGTCAGCAGGTACTACGCCTGGGGGTAGGCGAGACCGCGGATTTACCCGGTGGAGCCTGTTTAAAAGCCTTGAATACATCAACTACTTTAAGGTGCCTAACCATGGGGCTTAAACACGGCAAGTTCATCTACGTCGAGAGAGCCGACGGCTTCTACGTCAAGGTTAGACTACTCAAAGTGAGGTTCGGTGAGAAGGGTAAGAGTAGTGGCGACTTCAACAACCCGCAGAACTACGTGGTCCTCCCGTTCAAGACGAGAAAACCTCCGGCCTCAGCCGTTGTCGTGAAGGGGCAGGACCTGCCGGACGACGTAAGGAGGCTTGTAGACGCGGTCTAGGTGTGATTCTTGTCCCTAAAGAGCAAGTTGAGCAAGTTTTTCGGCAAGGTTTACGAGGAGGATCAAGGAGAATATAAGTTGTTTATCCTGTACGAGAGGGGAGAACCTAGATACGTCCTCTGCGTCGAGATGGAGGACAACTTATTGGTCGGTAAAATAACCCTGTTCTCGAAGGCCGCGTCGACGGACTGCTCATCTCTAGAGTACCAGCCAGAGGGGTTGTACGTCATCTCGACTGATTTGGACGACTTCGTGGAAAAACTGAAGAATAAGGCCGCCAGGTTAGCCTCTCTCGAGCACGTAGGCGTATAGCCCAGAAAAGCCGAGCCCCGCAACAACCACAAGAGCCTTCGCTCTCATGTCTATAGGCAGGAGGCCCGCCAATGAAATAGAGAACAGTATGACACCGAGTGAGCCCCTAACGGTTCTACGAGAGACGTACGCCGAGGGCTCCTTCTCCAACAAAAGCCCGGTTAGTGTGAGCCACAAAGAGAGGACTAGTAGTCCAACCTCCAAGGACTGAGTCGCTGGCAGGTTATACGATGAGGCGATACCCGCGATGAGGCCGAACACTAGCGCCAGGAAGTCGTATAGGGGTTTGTACCTCAAAGGTATACTAGACCACCACCTTATTCAGCATAGACGCGTCCCTTATAAGCAATCTTATCACTCCACCGCACACCTCAACGTAGCCCTCTTTTAACACGCCGGGGACGTATACCAAGTCGCCGACCTCTACTGCTATATTGGTAGCCTTGAACTTGGGCCCCCACGTTTTCCAATACTCGTAGTAGTACCTCTCGGCGACACTTCTGGGCGTCAACGGCGGTACTACGCGGAGACTTGAGCTCAGGTAGTCGTCTCTCAGCCCTTTGACCACTGGCTCGACGCAGGAGGTGTTGAAGGCTTTTACCTTCTCTCTCAAGTCCTTGCCTTTAGCCTTGGACACGAAGTCTACGTCTATCACCGGCGGGTGTGTTAAGGGTGTGGAGGCGGGTACCAGAGTGTTGAAGTCTATCATCTCGCCCTTCTTGCTTAAAAGCCCTCCCGTCACAGCCGTGACGGTTACCTTCGAAAGGTAGAAGGGGGCGAGGACGTCCCCTGCTCCCTGCGCGTAGCGGACTTTCCCAGCTCCTAGTTTCGCGTAGTGTATCCTCGAGTACTCGTTCAACAGCTCGACGAGGCCCTCATCGACCGGCCTGCCGCTCAGCCCCCTGTAACTCTTGATGAACTCTACGGTCTTGACGTAGGGCTCGAACGGGTCTCTACCGTGCTTAAGCCACGTATTCGACCAGTCCACTACGACCTTCACTACTTCGACACCAAGCCTGTCGGAGGGGTCGACTGCGTCGAGGCCCCTGATCAAGGTGGAAGAAGCGGTGGGGTCTCTATTTTTGACTTCCGCGAGGGCTCTGTAGACCCCGCTCACGGCTTTGACTCTCTGGGCAATCCTGGGTTCGCCTATAGAGTCCAGCACCTTCGCCGCCTCCTCGAGGTTCTTCGCCGCCTCGGAGTAGTTCTCGCCTGCCGCGTTTACCAGGGCGTTGTTGATGTAGGCTACTGCGCTGAAGTAACCGGCCGCAGTGTTCACGAGGCTTAGGTCCTCGTCCGACCCCGCCAGCTCGCTCAAAGCAGAGAGCTTGAAGGACTCCTCGAAATAACGCTTTGGGTCTCCGGGCTCCTGCCTTCTCAATAGACCTTTAATATCGACTAGGCCTAAGCTTATAGTCCTGTAGAACTCCGCTCGGGCCGTTGCAAGTCTCGGGGTTATCCTCGGCACGATGTAGGCTTGGAACAAGTGGTGCCTCGCGACCATGTCTGCTGTAGAAGAGGAGACGACCTGCCTGGGGACCAGGCTGGAGATCCACTGCTTGACTTCTTCGAGCAACCGCAAAGTGTAGTTCTGCGTGTCTACGATCTTGTTCCAGTAACCGCAGTACTCGCACCTAACGTACTCCTCACCGGGCTTAGGCTGGGGGAGCGGGGCTCCGCAGTTAGAGCACCTTAATTTAAATGTCTGGGCCACTCCTTCTATACCCCACTCTAATAGAGGATACGGAGACCCTGAGCATTTCGATCTCGGCCCTTA
>JAGDWK010000092.1 GCA_023256015.1 Thermogladius sp. | reverse complement strand
CCGACTCGCCGACCCACTTGCTCAGCACCTCGGGGCCCCTTATGGCGATGAAGTTAGCGCCGCTCTCCGTCGCCACGGCCTTGGCCAGCAGGGTCTTACCGGTGCCTGGAGGGCCGTACAAGAGGATGCCCTTGGGGGGCTTGATCCCGATCCTCTTGAACGTCTCGGGGTACTTTATGGGCCACTCGATGCTCATCCTCAGCTCTTGTTTTATGTTCTCAAGCCCACCTATATCGCTCCACCTGACCTCCGGTACTTCGACGAAGACCTCTCTCAAGCCGCTTGGGACTATCTCCTTATAGGCCGCCATGAAGTCCTCCATTCTGACCTCCATTTTTTCAAGTATCTCGAAGGGTATACTCGGGCTGTCCAGGTTGATCTCGGGCAGGTACCTCCTGAGGGCGTGGAGGGCCGCCTCTCTGACCAGGGCGGCGAGGTCTGCCCCAGTGTACCCGTGCGTGATCTCGGCTAGTTTGTTCAAGTCGACGTCCTTAGCTAGCGGTACACCCCTAGTGTGTATCTGTAGTATCTCCAGCCTCGCGTTCTTGTCCGGCATCGGTATCTCTATCTCTCTGTCGAACCTACCGGGCCTTCGAAGCGCCGGGTCGAGGGCGTTAGGCCTGTTCGTAGCGCCTATGACGATGACGTCGCCCCTAGCCTCAAGCCCGTCCATTAGGGCGAGTAGTTGGGCTACTACTCTCCTCTCGACTTCTCCTACGACCTCGTCTCTCTTGGGGGCTATCGCGTCGATCTCGTCTATGAATATGATCGCTGGAGCGTTCTTCTTTGCCTGTTCGAAGATCTCCCTTAGCCTCTGCTCAGACTCACCATAGTACTTGCTCATTATCTCGGGCCCGTTTATCGCTATGAAGTACGCGTCGGCCTCGTTAGCCACGGCCTTGGCCAGCAGGGTCTTACCGGTGCCGGGAGGGCCGTACAAGAGGATGCCCTTGGGGGGCTCGATCCCCAACTTCCTGAAGAGCTCTGGGTGCTTCAAGGGTAGCTCGATAAGCTCCCTTACCCTCTGTATGATGTGCTTCATACCCCCGATGTCTTCGTAGGTGACGCGCGGCAGCCTGTAGGTCTCCATCGGCTTCTCCGAGATCGTTACTATCGTGTCCTTAGTCACCACGACGGGGCCCTTGGGCTTAGTGTATACCACCTTGAACGGTATGGTCTGCCCCAGGACGGGGACTACCACTATGTCCTCTTCAACGAGCGGGCGGTTGAGCAACTTGTTCTTCACGAAGTCCGCTAGTTGAGAGTCTGGTGGAGCGTAGTACTTGCTTGGCGCCAGTTTTATCGAGACAGCGTTCGCGGCCTCTGTCTTCTCCACAATTACGAGGTCTCCTATCTTCACACCAGCGTTTTGTCTAGTAGTGTTATCTATCCTTATGACTCCCAGCCCCCTGTCCTGGGGCTTGCTCTCCATTACCCTGACCACGGTCCTCCTCTTACCCTCGATGACCACGATGTCCCCGTTCATCAGGCCTGTTCTCTCGAGTACTTCCGGGTCTACTCTACCAATACCCTTTCCCACGTCTTTGGGCTCAGCCTCTAAAACCCGCAGTGTGAGCTTGACTCTCTCGCTCGACATCCAGGCAGCACCGCCTCTCGAGAGATTCTATGATGAAGGGTCCTTATAGGTGCATCAGCGAGAAAAACGGGAATACACTGGAAGACACGCTTAGAGGGCTAACCTGACACTTCAGCTAACTCTGTGCACGATCTCCACTTCTACCTGGCTGACGCCCGGGACGCCCGACACCGTCTCCTCCAACTTCTCGGTGCCCCCCTCGGTCTGTTCGGGCATGAATATGTAGAGCCGTAGGGCGTTCAACCCGAACGCGATCGGCTCGATATCGTACCCTTTGAGCTCGTAGCCTTCGGGCAGCGCCTTCTCAATCCTCTCTTTCAGCTCCTCTGGCTTAGTCTCGACATCCTCGGGTAGCACCTTTAGAACGACCAGTACCCTCGCCATATACACCACCTAAGGCCCCCTGAAGCCGCAACTAGGGCACTCGTAAGGGATGCCCAGCTGGCGACAACGCTTACAGCGCCTTATAATAGCCTTCCCGCAGTTTGGGCAAAAGAACTCCACGCCGTGCTCGTGGGGCAGCATCGGTCGGTGACAACTGCTACATACAGGCGTCGTCGCTGGCTCGTGTATAGATATGTTTAGCGATGTAAGCATGTACTTTGACGCCATGTTGTATCACACTAATCCATTCATATCAACATTTAAACAGTTTAAAAACATACTTGTCACTGGCCTGTGGAACATGGCGGGAGAAGATTACAAGCAAGTCGTGATAGTCAGAAGCGACCTCAACATGAGCAGGGGGAAGATAGCCGTCCAGGTAGCCCACGCCTCTCTCATGGCCGCGTTCGAGGCGTACAAGGAGCATAGAGAGTGGTTTACGGCGTGGTGGGAGAGCGGGCAGAAGAAAGTCGTGGTCAAGGTGAGTAGTGAGGGTGAGCTTCTCGAGCTCTACGAGAAGGCTAGGCAGCGGGGGTTGCCGGCGTCTCTGGTAAGAGACGCTGGCTTAACGGAGCTGCCGCCCGGCACGCTGACAGCTGTCGCTATCGGGCCTTGCCCAACTAAACTAGTCGACGAACTCACAGGAGGCTTAAAACTCCTTTGATCAAGAGGTACGTCAACGTACTCGACTTCGTGTTTGACATAGCCTACTTGGTCACCGAGAAAGGTCTACACGCCGAGTACCGTCAGACCCCCTCCTCCTTCCACGTACAAGAAGTGCTCGACAGAGGCGTTCTGGCCGAGGGAGGGGAGTACGCTGTTCTAGAGGTGAGGAAGAAGGGGCTAGACACGTACGAAGCCTTGAGGATAATGTCTAAAGAGGCGGGTATCCCCCTACAGAACTTCCTCGTCCTGGGATTGAAAGACAAGGACTCGACCAGCGTCCAGTACGTCTTCGTTAAACGAAGCTTACTCCCCGAGAACTTCAGCGTGGAGAAGGGCGGTGTCGAGGCCAGAGTCGTAGGGTTCAGCAGGGGCAAGCCGGGCAAATCGGCGTTGTTGGGGAACCGGTTCAAAATAAGGTTCGAGGCCTCCCACGAGTCAGACCACCAACTCGCGAAGGAGATACTAAAGCTCGTGGTAGAACATGGCCTGCCTAACTACTACGGTTACCAGAGGTTCGGGGTTAAGAGGCCTGTGACCCACTTGTTGGGCAAGGCCGTCCTCGAAGCCGACTCGGCGTTCTTCGCGAAGACGCTGCTCAGCGACACTACGCCGTTAGAGTCGGAGAAGAGCGTGCTTAGTAGAACTCTCATGAAGTTCGACGACGCCTTGCTGTACGAAAAAATGTGTTACGGGATGCCTCCTCTCGAGGACTGCGGGCTCGCCCTCAACAAGAAGTTGCGGAACCTTTACGTAGACGCTTACGTATCCTACCTTTTCAACAGGTTACTCACGAGGTTGATAGATTCGAACAAGGGCTCCCTACCCGACACCAAGATACCGACGCTGGGCTGCGATAGAACGGCTTACCAGCAGCTTTTGTCGGAGGAGAAGCTCGAGCCGAGAAACTGGGGGTTAGTCAAGTGCTGGTATAGAGACAGCGTTATTAGGCCTGCCGACCCCTCGGTGAGCAGGGAGGGGAACACTCTCGAGATATCCTTCACGCTCCCGAGAGCGGGTTACGCCACCATTGTCATTAGAGAGCTCTTCAAGGAGAACTTCTTAGTCCAGCAAAACCGGTGACAGCACCTCTACGGCCCAGAACTCCCGAGGCCTGCGACCTGGCTTAAAGCGAGTTCGCGGCCGTCATTCAAATGTTATCTTTATGTCCTTCCCTAGAATAGTAGATATGAACCTCCTGTACTTCTCCTCCTTCCCCCTTAGGTACTTCCTGTCTCTCCTCGGGATCCTTACCACCATCTGCTCGCTCCCGTCAGGAAGCCAGAGCGTGTTGATCCCGAGTATGGTCGCGGGGTAGAGCAGTTGCTCCATCAGCTTCTTGACGCCTTCACCCTCCAGGAGTACTTTAGCGCTCTTCCCTAACCTGGAAGATAGCTCCTTGGCTATCTTGTCGAGACTCGCCTTATCCCAGTCGCCCTTCAAGATGACTATGACCTCGTCCCCGAAATCAAAGGACTT
>JAGDWK010000015.1 GCA_023256015.1 Thermogladius sp. | reverse complement strand
GCCTATCGTGTGCCCTGTCTGCGGCAGGATGGGCAGGTTCGAGATCGACCTAGAGGAGAGCAAGTTCGTCGACTGGCAGAAGGTCGTAGTCCAGGAGAGGCCCGAGGAGATACCGCCCGGCCAGATCCCGAGGAGTATCGAGGTAGTGTTGACAGGCGACCTGGTGGACTCTGCCAGGCCGGGCGACAGAGCGCTCATAACAGGGGTTCTGAGAGTGATGCCGACGCAAGCGGTACAGAAGGCCGCGGGTAGGTCGGTCTTCTCGTTCTACATAGAGGCAAACCACGTCGACGTCCAGCAGAAGGTCTTGGAGGAGATAGAGATCACGCGAGAAGACGAGGAGAAGATCAGAGAGTTGGCCAGAGACCCCTGGGTTAGGGAGAAGATCGTCGCCAGCATCGCTCCATCGATCTACGGTTACTACGACATCAAGGAGGCGATCGCTCTACTGCTCTTCGGCGGGGTACCGAAGGTGATGCCAGACGGTACCAGGATCAGGGGCGACATACACGTGCTTCTCGTAGGAGACCCTGGTACGGCGAAGTCCCAGCTCCTCCAGTACACGGCTAGGATAGCACCGAGAGGTATTTACACGAGTGGCAAGGGCTCCACGGCGGCCGGCCTGACGGCCACGGTCTTAAGGGACAAGACCACGGGCGAGTACTACCTGGAGGCGGGGGCGATGGTGATAGCCGACGGTGGGGTGGCAGCCATAGACGAGATTGATAAAATGAGGGAGGAGGACAGGAGCGCGATACACGAGGCCCTCGAGCAGCAGACCGTCAGTATAGCGAAGGCGGGCATAGTTGCTAGGCTGAACGCTAGAGCCAGCGTCCTCGCGGCGGGTAACCCGAGGTTTGGGCGTTACGACCTCACCCAGCCTATAAGCAAGAACATCGACTTGCCGCCCACGATCCTGTCTAGGTTCGATCTGATCTTTGTTATTCAGGACATCCCGTTCCCCGAAAAGGACAGGAGGCTCGCAAGGCACATACTGGGCGTACACAGCGATATCGAGAGGGCTAAGCCCTTCATAGACCCGCAACTATTGAAGAAGTACGTGAGCTACGCTAGGAAGTACGTTAGACCACAGCTAACCCCGGAAGCCATGAGGCTGATAGAGGAGTTCTACGTGGCTATGCGTAAGGGCGGTATCAAGGGCGAAGACTTGAAGACGCCGCCACCGATAGCGATAACACCCAGGCAGTTAGAGGGCCTGATCAGGTTGGCTGAGGCACACGCTAAAATGGCGCTGAAAGACAAGGTCACTATAGAAGACGTCGAGGAGGCTATAAGGTTGATGTACGCTACTCTGAGGAAGGTCGGCTTCGACATAGAGTCGAAGACCATCGACATCGACGTGCTAGAGACGGGTGTGTCAAGGAGTAAGCGGGAGAAAATGAAGGAGTTTGTCAGGTTCCTCAACGAGACTTTCGAACAGGTGCCGGAAATCGAGGTGAGCCAGCTAGTTAAACTGGCTAGAGAGAAGGGATTCGAGAAAGACTTCGTCTACGAGATGATCCAGCACCTCAAGAACAGCGGGGAACTTTACGAGCCGATGCCCGGGAAGCTCGCAAAGACTTCGAGGTACTGACTTATAGGCAGACCCACTGGGGGCGGTCCGCGGGAACGGCTTGAAACACTCAGTGGGGCGTAAAGAGCTCTTCACGGGTCTGTGCTGGAACGCGTCATCATCGGGTAGATTTATAGGTAAAAGATTATAAAATCCGTTTAATCTCCTCAAACTATGGGTGTTTACGGTATGAGCGAAGAGGTGGTGTTCGTCGTCAAAGTCGGCGGGAAGGAAGTCGAGATCAACGAGAACACGCTCGCTGTGTTGAGAGAGTACTTGAAAGCGCCCATGAGCCTAGACGAGCTGGCCCGTAGACTAGGTCTCGAGTCCTGGGAGGAGGCCTACGAACTGATTAAGGCTGTGCCGGCCTGGGTGCTCTGGACTCCTCCGTCGATGTGGAATAGCAGAGTCAAGTGGTACCTCCAGAAGCAAGGAGGTGTACATGAGCGTCCAGGTTAAAGTAGGCGAGGAGTGCTTAGAAGAGTTCGTCGTAGAGGAGAAACACACAGCATCGCATATTGGTTCGGGCACGGTCTCAGTCCTGTCCACCCCCAGCATGATAGCCTTCATGGAGAGGACGAGTCTAAACTGCGTCCAGAAGCACCTGCCACCACAGTATACAACCGTCGGTACCATGGTGAACGTGAGACACCTGAAACCAGCGCCTCTCGGAGGTAAGGTGGTGGTGAAAGCCAGAGTTGTAGAGTTCGACGGTAAGAGGATACTTTTCGAAGTAGAAGCCCTGTACAACAACGAGACAATAGGCAAAGGGCTGCACGAGAGGTACGTTGTCGACAAGGAGAAGTTTCTGAGCAAAGTTAAAGCCCGTTGAGGTAATGGGGCCGCCGGGATTTGAACCCGGGACCACCGGCGCTCCGGGACAACCCGGCTAGGCGGGGCATCCCCCCAGGCCGGCATCCTAGCCAGGCTAGACGACGGCCCCTCGAGTACTATTATACTAGTCTACACCCTTCTATTAAACCTAATCACGGGTACATCTAATGGGAGTTGATTTAGGCGGCGAACTCCACCCTGAGACGTTGAGGGTACTGGAGACCGTCCCACCGGGGGAGAGGTCGCGGAGGGGCCAGTTCTTCACGCCGAGGCGGCTGAGGGAGGAGGTGCTGGGGCGCATACCCCGCTTGGTGAGGCCGAGGGTCCTCGACCCAGCCTGCGGCACCGGGGAGTTCCTGCTCTCGGCTAGGGAGCACTTCGTGGAGCCGGAGCTCTACTGCTGGGAGGTGGATCCAAAGCTGGCTGAGATAGCTAAACGCGTAGTCCCGGAGGCCAAGGTGGAGGTGGTGGACTCCCTGACGAAGCCGTTCAGGGAGGAGTTCGACGTCATAGTCACCAACCCGCCGTACTACGAGTTCAGGTCCGACGGGTGGGTCAGGGAGAGGTTCAAGGAGGTTATATGGGGCCGCGTCAACATGTACGCCCTCTTCGTCTACCTCTCCCTCAGGCTCCTCAAGCCCGGCGGCTGGCTGGGGCTGGTCGTCTCCTCCTCGATGAACAACGGCGCCTACTTCAAGAAGCTGAGGGAGTACGTCGTCAGGGTGGCGGACATAGCCTACATGAGGGTTTTAGATGATCCATACGTATTTGAGGGGGTCAACCACACCTTCCAAGTGCTCGTCCTCAGGAAGGCCCCGAACACCGGGAGGTACGTGTTCAGGAGGGGCGGTATACTCATATTCTCCGAGAGGGCGGAGGAGCTCAAGAAGGCTTTCGAGGGCTCGGCGACGCTGGGGGAGCTGGGCTACAGGGTTCAGACGGGCAGGGTGGTCTGGAACCAGCACAGGGACAAGCTGACGGACGACCCCAGCCAGGGAGTCCTCCTCGTCTGGTCGCACAACATAAGGGGCGGGAGGCTGGTCCTAGGCAGCGGGCGGAGACCCCAGTACATAAGGTGGGGCGGGAGGGTCGACAGGGGCCCGGCGATAGTCGTGAAGAGGGTCACGGGGCACCCCAAGAGGCTGAGGCTCGAGGCAGCCCTGGTACCCCCGGGCGTGACCTTCGTCGCGGAGAACCACGTCAACGTGGTCTACCCGCCGCCGAACGCCACGCTAGAGGAGATGGAGGAGATAGTGAGGCAGTTGAACGACCCGAGGACTTGGGAGGTACTATCATACATAACAGGTAACACGCAGGTCTCGAAGAACGAGCTCGAGAACCTAGTACCGGTACCGCTCAGACTGGTGAGTCGAGACTGACCAGGACGCCGGAACTTCTACGAGCTGGTTAAGTAGTCGATCGACTGGTCTAGGTCGTCGCCCTCTATAGTTATAGTGATTGGGCCCAGGGGGGACTCCTTTGGGGTGTCTATTAGTGATATCCTGCCAACATACGCTGCTTGTTTGTGTAGCATGAGGCTTGTCGTATTCCCCCTCCTGTTCTTGACGAGGTAGCTCCTCAGAGCAGGCTCTATCCCCTCAGCCCTCGCCCTGTCCCGCAGAGCACGCAGGGATTCGATGCTGTCCGAAACCCCTCTCACTATGAACCAGCCCTCTCTTACCTCTAGAACCAGTAAATCCCCTGCGAAGAAGTTCTGAACCGCCTTCTTGACCTTCTCTACACTTTCAGTCGGACGTACTTCGGCCTCCACCGTTACCCTTGGCATCCGAGACCACCTTGCTTAATATCTTCTTAGCCTCCTTATACGCCTCCTCGAAACTCCCCTCGTTGACTATGAGG
>JAGDWK010000046.1:2532-4301 GCA_023256015.1 Thermogladius sp. | reverse complement strand
TCCCGCCCTCTACCCTCGGGCTCCACTGTCTGGAACACCAGCTCGCTGCCCTCGATGACCAACCCCTCTGTCGGCGACCCGGGTTGGACTATGATGTTGAGTATGACACCCCTAGAGGAGTTCTCCAGGTTCCTCCGTATGACATCCTCTAGGCGGGGCATTGCGTCCCACACTTTCATTTTATCACCCACAAGCCTATTAACCTTTGTGAGCCGTGATCATTCATGAAGGCGATGTAGAGGGACTATGGCGGAGCCGAGCTGTGACGAGACCGGGCGCTGTTTTGAAGCCGATGACACCTCAGCCGGTCTCTAGCACTGGTCGCCTAGTTGTAGGGCGTATGAACCCCTTGCTCACCAGCTCCACTATCTTGGCAGAAAGCCTCTCTTGCTCCAGGAACTCTCCGTAGGCCTGACCGGACCCGACGAGCCTCATTATCTCGGCTCTAATCCTCTCCGGTATTTTCGCGGGGGGCCGGGGGAACAGCGGTGTTCCCGGTAGGGGGAGGTAGTAGTGTAGGTGTATCCTCGCCCCCATCTCCACGAGCTTCTTCGCGAGTCTAATGGACTCGGCCATGTCGTCCTCCGTCTCCACGGGTAGCCCGAGTATGAAGTCGACGCTAGGCTTGAACCCCTCTTTGACGAGTATGCTCACAGCGTTCAGCACGTCCTCAACTCTGTGCCCCCTGTGTATCTTCTCCAAGACCCTGTCGCTGCCCGACTGGGCGCCCACGATGATCTCCCTGTTAGACACGTACTTCTTCAGGGTCTTGGCTACTCTCTCGGTGACGTGCTCGGGTCTCACCTCGCTCGGGAAACTCCCGAAGAATATACGGGCACCCCTGGCTTTCACGGCCGTGCTCAGCGAGCCGAGGAGCTCCTCGATGGCGTCCTCGTCGACCCTCTGATTCATGCTGGTTAAGTTGTACGACAGCGCGTCCGGCGTAATGAACCTGACGTCTCTAACACCGTCCTCCACCATAATCTTGGCGTACTCAACTACGTTGCCTACGCTCCTATGTCTTACCTTGAAACCGTGGGTGTAGCTGACCTGGCAGTACCAGCAGCCGTGGAAGCACCCCCTTGTTATCTCTATGGGGGTGTACAAGTGCCTCCAGTACGGGAACGGGGGGTATTCGTCGAGTTCGACGGGCTCGGCGCGGGGTCCGGCTAGGATACCCCCGTCTGTGTCTCTGTACACCGCGTTCCTCACCTCGCCCAACTCTCTACCGCCCGTGAGGTGGTCTACGAGGTCTTCTATTGCGGGCTCCCCCTCGCCCACTACGGCGACGTCGAACCCAAGGTTTAGCAGGACGCCTAAGGGGTCGCCCGACGCGTGGGGACCGCCCGCCACAGCAACACAGCCCCTCTTCTTGGCCAGCCCTACGATCGACGCCGCTGCGGACCTGAAGGTCTCGTCCACGAGCCTCGTGGTCAGCAAGCTGAGCCCTACAACACACTTCGCGTAGTTGGACGACGCATAGTCTATAACCCTGAATACCGCCTCGCGGCTCTCCACCAGGAAGGTTGAGACCCCTCTCAACCTGTCTAGGAGAGCGGCTACGCTGTAGGCGCTGTACCTAGTATACCTGTCCAGGTACAGAATGAAAGCTATTCTCAAAAAACCACCAAAAAGCTTATCCCAAGACCACCTCTAATTAATTTATAAATAGTTTCCCGAGGAGGTTCTTATGGCCAACATCGAGCTGACACCCGACGAACTAGAGAGACTCAGCCGAAAAGTCAGGCTCAAGATCCTCCACGAGGATG
>JAGDWK010000046.1:0-2432 GCA_023256015.1 Thermogladius sp. | reverse complement strand
GACGAACTAGAGAGACTCAGCCGAAAAGTCAGGCTCAAGATCCTCCACGAGGATGACGACGTTGTGCTGATGACTGCTCCAAACGAGGAGCAGTTGACCGACATAATCTTCGCTCTTCTACTGGAGAAGCCGCTGAACCTGAAAGAGGTTCACCTCGTCTTAAGCGGGATCGCAAGCGAGGACAAGATCAGGAGGGCTCTCTCAAACTTGGTGGAGAACGGGCTCGTGATCACGGGGCCTGACGGGCGCTACAGGGCAGTCCCAGCATAGTGTCTGAGAAGAGGAAGATCGAGACTTCGACTAGGTCGCGGAAAGCCCTAGCCCCGTTTTCTTCGAGGATCTTCCTCCTACCATCTTCTCTGGCCACGCCTACGAACCTGACGCCGGCTTTCAGCGCGCTCTTAAGGTCCGAGGTGTAGTCGCCGACGTACACAACCTCGCAGGGCCGAGCGCCGTGCTTGCTCGTGATCCACTTCAATAACCAGGTCTTGTCGAACACGTACTCCTCGGAGCCCCTCATGAGGTGTATGTCGTAGGCTGTGTACACTTCGTCGACGTACTCGTCGAGCCCGAACCTCCGCAGGTCGTCCCAGATACTCGACGAGTGAGTGTAACGCCCCGTGACGATCACCACTCTAGCGCCCGCGCTTTTCACCATCCTGAGAAATTGGCTCGTGTAACTGTAGGGGTAGGTGAAGCGGCTCGAGTACACGGCCCTGAAAAACCTCCAGAAGTCGTTTTTGTCGAAGCGCTCTGGTATCAGGTCGTTCAAGTTGTCCGACTCGAAGTGCCTGTAGAAGGTGTCGAAGTCGATGCTTTTACCAGCTCGCGATCGGAGCGCCTCCGCGAAGGCGTGGTAGAAGTCCATAAGGCTGTCCACGAGCGTTAGGTCGTAGTCCGACACCAGGATCCTGAAGCGTGTCATAGAGGGTCACGTCAGTCTTCGGGAGACAATTCACCTAATCATATATTCGGCAAACTCATCATCTAGAATTGTTGAGTGTCGAGGGGGTTTTTAAATGAGCTACACGGCTGTCTGCGAGGTCGGAGACAGGTTCGAGTGTCTGAACGCCGAGGTCGCCTTCGAAGACGGCGTCTACCGGGTCAAGCCGAGGAGTGCTGGCCCCGTGGTGTTCAAGCACAGCCCTACACAGAGGGTCATCTGTAACGGCGTACGTTTCAATGTGGGCGCGTGGGGCGGTAGCCTGTACACTGTGTGGCACCCGGGGGGCGGCCACCTCGACTGTACTAGCGTCGAGGGGCGCCTAGTAGAGGTAGAGGAGGGAGTCTACGTTGTTACCCCCACGGACTCGGACTTAGCCGACACAGGTGTAGACGGGTATCTGGTAAGCGTACTGAAGGTTCTAGCGAGAGGGAGGCCTATATTCCTCCTCAAAGGGGGCTCGAGGGCGGCTGGGAGGCTAGACAACGCTGTTGTGGTGGGCCAGTCCATAGATGACGCAGTCCTCGACAAAATACGCGACTTGCTTTCGGTAGTTGCCGGCGGGGCGTCCACCTGCTTGTATAACGCGGTCGAGAGGAGGCTTATCAGCGTGGAAGTTATCGACGGGGTCGTTAAAGGGGAAGTCGAGGCTAAGTGCCTGGGAGACGAGGGGGTGGAGCTCAGATGAAGATCGTGGACATGCACGTCCACTGCCACGAGATGGACGTCGGCGAGCTGAGAACACTCGTCGAGCAGGGCTACGTTCTGGTATGCGTCAGCGACGACTACGAGTCTAGTCTGAGGACGCTCGAGCTGGGCGGGGAGATCGAGGTGCGGCCGTGTATAGGCCTTCACCCTTGGGAGATAGGTGGGCAGGACTACAGGCGTGTTGTAGAGCTGGTGGAGAGGAGCGCGGACACGGTTAAGTGCCTTGGGGAGGTGGGCCTAGACAGGCAGTTTGTACCAGAGACGTTCGACCGACAGCTGGACTTCTTCAAGCAGTTGCTGGCGCTAGCTAGAGATTACGGCCTGGTCCTAAACCTCCACACGCCTAGAGCCTGGAGAGAGGTCTACGAGCTCCTGTTGAGAAACGACATCGAGAAGGCCTACTTCCACTGGTACACCGGGCCCCTCGACCTGCTGGAGGAGATCCAGGAGAAGGGCTACTACGTCGGGCTGAACCCCGCTTTCAAAATCCAGGACAAGCACAGGCGCGTCCTCGAAGTGGCCGACCTAGAGAAGGCTCTAACAGAGAGCGACTCCCCTTACGAGTACAAGGGGCTGAAGCTCAACCCCCGCCTAATCAACGAGACAGTAGACTTCTTGGCAAATACTAGGGGCGCTAGCAGGGATTACCTGACGAGCCTGTTCTACAGGAACTACCTCGGGCTGTTCGGGTAAAAAGAGGGGGGTGGTTTAGGCCTCCGCCGTGGCACTGGACCTGGCCGTCTTCACGTTTGTGCTCTTGTGTGCTACGACTATAACTCTG
>JAGDWK010000084.1 GCA_023256015.1 Thermogladius sp. | reverse complement strand
GCGTAGCTCGCCAGTAGGAAGCCTACTAGGTAGCCGAAGGTGGGGGAGAACACGTATGCCGGCCCACCCCCGTAAGCAAACACCGGCAGGCCCGCTAGGCCGAGGGCGATATACGACAAGACGGGCCTCCAAGCCCTCTCCCTCAACACGAGGATGATGTAGAGGAGTACGAGCGTCTGCAGCGTGAACGGCACGGGGGACAGCGGGGTCGCGAAACGGGCCTTGCTCGAGGCCGCGAGCGCTAGGACGCCGAGGGCGACCTCTAGGACTGCGTACCCAGCCCGGGCTAAAACCCTCGAGACACCAGTTCGAGCCGAGACCTCAACGTACTCCTGCCGCGACAAGGCCCCGCACCCCGGTACACCTAATGGGGGCCTGGGTTAAAAAGCGGTGTGAGGTGAGAAGGGGAAAAATGGTAGGGGTTTAAGGTGCTCCCGGCAGCGGCTTCGGCGTGGAGACCTCCTGCTGGAATGTGTCGGCGTTGGTCTTCGTCACCACGACTGTCGGTGTGGGGATCCAGTCTGCGGGTGGGTTCCAGTTCTGGGTGACCCTGTAGTACGCGGCCAGGACACCCCAGTAGCCCTGTAGGAAGGGCGACTGGGCTATCGTGGCGTACATCTCACCCGCTTTCACGGCGGCGATAGCGTCTGGGATGGCGTCGTAGCCCACTACTATGATGTCCTTGCCCGGCGTGAGCCCGGCCCCTTTGATGGCCTGTATAGCGCCGAGCGCCATCTCGTCGTTAGCCGCTATCACCGCGTCCACTTTCTTAGCGGCTAGTATCGACTCCATCTTGCTCAGGGCCTCGTCCCTCCTGAAGTTGGCCACCTCCTCCGCTACGATCACGACCTTACCCTGCGATACAAGCGGGTCTAGGACGTTGTGGAAGCCCTTGTTCCTGTCAATGGCGGCGGTAGTGCCCGGGATACCGTTGAGTATCACGACATTCCACGGAGTCGGCTTACCGCTCGCTGTGAGGGCCTGGATCAGCGCGTTGGCCGCCTGCTCGGCGCCCTTAACGTTGTCGGTACCGATGAAGACGAACCTCAGGGTCTTGTCGGCGACGTCACGGTCCGTCGTCACAACGGGTATGCCAGCACTCTTAGCCTTGCTCAGGGACGGCTGGATGGCCTGTATGTCCGTGGGGTTGACGACGAGGGCGCTGAACCTCTGGCCCACAGCCGTCTCTATCTGGTTGGACTGGAGCGAGGGGTCGTCTTTAGCGTCGTAGACCACCATCTCTATGTTGACCCCCTTGTTCTTGAGCTCGGTTACAGCCGCTTGAGCACCGTCGCGTAGAAGCGCGAAGTACGGGTTGCCCAAGTTGCTTATGAAGAGGCCTACCTTAATCCCAGAGGGTCTCTGGCTACTGTAGTACCAGTACGCGAGCCCGCCGGCAACGGCGATGACGACAATAGCTATAATGACGTAGGTTATGGTTTTAGACAGAGCCTTACCCATAGGACTCAACTGTCGCACTTTAAATAACTAGTTCAGCCAGGTAGTATATAAGTCTAACCGGAACATGAGTTCGCACTTATAGAGATAGAAAATAGAAATAGAAGACGTGTTTACCGAGGTAGCCTCACTTGACGTAGCGTAGCCCGCGGGTCAGCGTGAGGGCCGCTACACCTAGTATGAAGCCTTTGACCACCCACTGGAGGTACGGGTTCACTCCGAGGAGGATGAGTATGTTTGATATCAATGTCAGTATGTAGGCTCCTATGAACGAGCCCACGGGCGACCCGACACCGCCTGTGAGCTGTATCCCGCCTAGCACCGAGGCCGCTATGGCGTCGAGCTCGCTACCGTAGCCTGTCCACGGGTAGGCGGCCTGGAGCCTGGCGTTCATCATCAGGCCGGCGATGGCGTAGAGAGACCCCGCTATCGTGAACACGGCGATCTTTACGTTGTCCGCGTTCAACCCGGAGTACCTCACAGCCTCCTCGTTGCCGCCTATAGCGTAGACCTTCAAGCCCAGCGTGGTCTTCTTCAGTGTGAAGTACGTTAAGGCGGTGAAGGCGATGAACAGCCAGACCATGTTGGCGAGGCCGGCTGTCTCGTCGGTGAGCCACTCGTAGCCCGCTAGCCCGTATATAGACGTCCCGCCCGTCACGAGGAGGACCAGGCCTCTAGCGGCGACCATAGAGGCGAGCGTCGCGACGAAGGACGGGATCTTCGCCTTGGTCACGGCTAGGCCGTTGACTAGGCCGATCAAAGCGCCCACTCCGACCCCGATCAACGCGCTCAGTATTACGGGGAACCCGTAAACGTTGCTCGCGAGTGCGGCTATTAGGCCTGCGAGCGCCATGGTCGAGCCGGGCGAGAGGTCGATACTCCCCATCATGATGATCATGGACTCGCCAAGGGCGAGCATGACCAGTGGCGAGGCCTGTAGTAGAAGGATCTTCTGGTTGTAGACCGTTAGGAAGTAGGGCGAGATCACAGCTGAGGCGAGGTACAGGACTACCAGCGCGACGAGCGGCTTGGACTCCTCGAGAGACAGAAACTTCCTCACGAGAGCAGACAGGCTGGTCCCCTTTAAGCCCACGGCTCAACCCCCGTAGCCGGACATCAACTTCACGACCTTGTCTCTACTTACTTCTCCTCTACGTAAATAACCCTTGACCTCCCCCTTGTACAAGACGAGGATCTTGTCGGAGAGCGTGAGGGCTTCGTCGACGTCGGAGGTGGCCAGGATGATCGAGTGTCCCTCCTCGGACAGTCTGGCAATGATCCTCCTGATCTCCACCTTAGCGCCGATGTCTATGCCCATCGTAGGCTCGTCGAATATGAGTATCCTAGACCTGCGTGCCAGCGCCTTGGCTATGACCACCTTCTGCTGGTTCCCCCCGCTCAGGTTAGACACCTTCGTGTACAAGGAGGGCGTCTTGATGTTGAGCCTTCTAACCCAGTCGCCGGCTATAGCCTCCTCCAGGACTCTTTTCCTGACGAACCTAGCGACCAGGTCTATTGACGGCAGTAGGATGTTGTCTTTTACGCTCATGAGAGGGACTATGCCCTCCAACCTCCTGTTCTCGGGGAGGTAGAAGATCCCCAGCCTCGCGGCGTCGAGGGGGCTCCTTATCTCCACCCTCCTCCCCTCGACCCACACCTCTCCAGAGACCACCCTCTGCATACCGATAAGCGACTTGGCAAGCTCGGTCTTACCAGAGCCTAGGAGGCCTAGGACCCCCAGTACCTCGCCCCTCATCAACTCGAAGCTGATGTTCCTGAGAGGCACCTCGGAAGGCCTAGTCGGCTGCGTGCTCAGGTTCTTGACTACTAACAGGGGGTGCCCTGCGGTCTCGGCGGCTGGTTTATAGGCGTAGAACTCTGACAGGCTCCTCCCCAGCATGAGGGAGACCACCTCGGACGCGCTGGTCTCCGAGACCCTCTTAGTGGCTACCTTCACCCCGTCGCGTAGCACGGTGACCCTGTCGGCGATCCTGAAGACCTCGTCGATGTAGTGAGTTATGTACACAACAGCCCTCCACCTCGACTTCAGGTCTCTTATCACGCTGAACAGCCTCTCCACCTCGCCGGGTGTGAGGGCGCTTGTTGGCTCGTCGAGGCAGATCACCTTTGCGTCCTCCGCGAGCGCCCTAGCTATCTGCACCAGCTGTTGCTCCCCTACCCCGAGGTCTCTCAACTTCGTAGAGGGGTCGACGTCCAAGCCGACCATCTTAAGGTACTTCGAGGCGTAGTCGTCCAGCTCCCTCCTACTTACGACGAAGCCGGGCGTGCGGCCGCGCGACATTCTCGACACGAATATGTTCTCCGCTACTGTGAGGTTCGGGTACACCATGATCTCCTGGTGTACAAGAGTAATACCGTGCCTCTTAGCGTCGGCCGGGCTCCTGATCCTCACCTGCCTCCCGTCGACGTAGATCTCGCCTCTGTCAGGGGGGTGTATACCGTTCAGTACCTTGACGAGCGTGGACTTCCCGGCCCCGTTCTGCCCCACTACGGCGTGGACCTCGCCGTACATGACGTCGAAGTCGATGTTGTTTAGAGCGACGACGCCCGGGAAAGTCTTGGTCAAGTTGACGGCTTTGACCGCGGGGGGTGTGCTCATCTAGGCCACCACGACCGGCTCGTACTCCTGGAACTCCCTCCTCCGAGTGAAGACGTCTAGGTCGGCCTTCCACGGCAGCCCAGTCTGGGCGCCCGGCTTCGTCACCTTTATAGCAGCTGCCGCGACGCCTATTTTCACGGACTCCGGGAGGGGGAGGCCTGCGGCCAGGCCGTACGCCAGGCCGGCGTTGAACGCGTCCCCCGCACCAGTCGTGTCCACGACGCTCACCCGGAAAGCCGGGAACAACAGCGCGTAGTCTCTCGCGACGAGGACTGCGCCCTCGGACCCCATCGTCACAACCACGTGTTCTACACCCATTTCAATCAGCCTCCGACCAGCCTCCACCGCGCTCTTTACGTCGGTCACCCTTAGACCTGTGAGCAGCGAGACCTCCGACCTGTTGGGCGTGATAACGTCTACGTGCCTCAAGACCTCTCCCCGCAAACTGCTTGCGGGAGCGGGGTTTAACACCACGTAGTCGACGTACTCGCCCGCCTTCGCGAGCGAGTACTCGACGAGCCCGAGGGGTATCTCCAGCTGGGTCAGGAACACCTTGGATGCGGAGAGAGCCGGCTCAGCCCTGTCTACGTCCTCTCTCGACAAAGCGTAGTCCGCCCCGGGGTCGACGGCGATCATGTTCTCGCCCGTCTCGTCGTTGACGTAGATAACAGCTACACCGGTCTCGTGCTCGTCGGAGAACGCGATGTAGGAGGTGTCGACGTTGTTCGACTTGAAGTTGTCGACGAGCATCGCGCGGAAGCTCCTGCCGATCTTACCCACCATGAAGGTCTTCAGCCCTAGCCTGCCGCAGCCCACGGCCTGGTTGGCGCCTTTACCCCCGGGGAGTATCGTGAACCCGTGCCCGAGTATTGTCTCGCCCGGGTGCGGGAACCTCTTAACTCTAATTACGAAGTCCACGTGTATACTACCGAGGACTGTTATCATGAAGCTCACGTTGACAGACTTGAAATAACTCTATAAGCTCGTGCGATATATACGTTTAGCTCTTTTTACTACATGTAGCACCCAAGGTGGGCTGCGGCCCCACTCCTAGAAGGGGACGCCGGCGACTAGGGCTATGTTAGAGTACGGCGTGTACTCGCCTGTCCTCACCACGAACCTGGACGAGGCCACGTATACGGCCTTGAACTCCTCGTGGGGCACGTACTTCAGCTCGAAGTTCTTCCACGACGCCTTGTTGGCCTCGATCAAATCGAGTACCCTCTTGTGCACCTCGGGGTTACGGTCCTTTATCTCGCTGGCTAGAACTGCCTTCTCGACCACCACGTTCCTCAACACCACCTCCAAGACCTCCAGGAAGCCCGGTCTACCCGGCGCGAACGCCAGGTCAATCCTCTTCTTGCCGGGCGGTATGGGCAGCCCCGCGTCTGCGATAACGAACACGTCTGTGTGCCCGAGCTTAGACAGCTCGTATAGGAGCTCGGGGTGTATGATCTGGGACTTCAACAACGCCTCCACCCAACTTCATAATCTGCCCCCGAGCTATATTACTGTAACCCCGGGCCGCCGCCCTCGAGAGAGAGCACCAGGTAGCTCTCACCCAAGAGCTCCCTCCCGAGAATTCTCCTAACATGCTCGCGGTCCGTGACCAGCGCTCTCCGCTTGCTCACCAGCTCCCTGAAGACGTCCTCGGGGAGTACCTCCCTCGCCCTCTCCGGGCTCATCGAGGCCTCCTCTACGCAGTGGTGGATGTCAGCTATGAAGTGCCTGGGGAACGGGGGCCTGTACTCCCTCGGGGTGCACTTGTAGACTCTCACTACCTCACTCGCTGTACGCCACCTCGCTCTTGACCTTCTTCTCGACTAGGCCCTTGAAGAGGGCGACGGCGTACAGTATGCTCTCGGGCCTAACGGGGCAGCCCGGGACGTAGTAGACGCCGTCCACCTTCACCCCGCGGGCCTCGAGGACCTTGAGCAGCTCCCTCACCCCGCCTATCGTCGAGTAGGTGTCGTGCCATATACCGCCGCCGACGCCGCACGAGCCTAGCGCTATGATGTACCTGGGCCTAGGCATGGCCTCTATCGCGTTGACGACCTTGGGGAGGGCCTCGATAGTCACTGGGCCGGTCAAGAGTATCACGTCGGCCTGCCTGGGCGAGGGGACGAGCTTGACGCCGAACCTCTCCGCGTCGAACCACGGCGTGAGGGCGTCGAGTACCTCGATATCGCAGGCGTTGCACCCACCGGTGTTGAGGTGGTAGACCCATATGCTCCTCTTGACGCTCTCAGACACCGCCCCTCCTCCTCGCGGCCGCCTTCAGCACTTTCGCCTTCCGGCACTCCGGGCACTCGTTGGCGTAGTACTCCGACACAGCGGACTTCTCGGTCACGTACTCGACCATCCTCCTCGTGGCGAACCCGCTGCCGCACTCCCGGCACTCAGCCCTCCTGTGAACCGTGTAGTTGAAGAGGTCCTCCACCCTGTCGGTGGCGAGCTCGAACTCACGCGTGCCGACGACGGCCTTGACAGGGCAGACGTCGACGCACCTCCAGCAGAATATACACCTGCCGACGAAGTACCTTATCACGAGCCTGTCGGGGGACTCCAGGAGCTCCAGAGCGTTGGGCGGGCAGGCCTTGACGCAGGCCCCGCAGCCTATGCACTTGGACGCGTCTATCCTGATAGCCCCCCTGAAGTCGCTCGTGACGAGCGGCTCCTGGTAGGGGTACTTCACTGTGACCCTCCCCTTCTCCGAGGCGACGACTATCAGCTCCACTGGCTTGAGTACTCTCACCACGACGCCCCCACCTCCAGCCTCTCGACCACCCCGTCGTCCCTTACGACGACTACGCGGTCGGTGCAGGAGAAGCACGGGTCTATACTCGCGATGGTGATCGGGGCGTCCGCGAGGCGCTGGTCCCTAAGCATGACCTTCAGCGCCGGTATGTTCGCGTAGGTCGGGGCCCTGACCCTCCAGCGGTAGGGCCTCCCGTCGCCCGTGAGGACGTAGTGTATGTCGCCGCCCCTAGGGGCCTCCACGACCTGGACGCCCACTCTGCCCGGGGGTATCTCGACCTTCTCGGCCATGATCGGCCCCTTGGGCAACTTGTCGAGCAGCTGCTCTATGATCGAGACGGACTCGAAGACCTCCTCCACTCTCACGAGGACCCTCGCCATGTTGTCGCCCTCGGTGTAGACGGGTACTCTGAACGAGGCGTACTTGTAGGCGGCGTAGGGCAGGTCCCTCCGCGCGTCCTTGTCTATCCCCGAGGCCCTAGCCACGGGCCCCTCGACCCCCAGCCTCCGCGCGTCCTCCTTGGGGAGTATGCCGGTGCCCGTCAGCCTCCTCTTTACGTTGGGGGCCGAGACAGCGATCTCGACGACCCTCTTGAAGTCCTTGACGAGCCCCCCTAGCTCGGACAGCACCTTGCTCTTCTTCTCCTCGTTGATGTCCCTCCTCACGCCCCCCACGAGGTTGATCCCGTAGGTCTTCCTACTGCCGGTCAGCATCTCTGCCAGCACCATGGTCCTCTCCCTGACGCGCCACATGTGCATGAAGCCCGCGTCGTAGCCCAGTAAGTGGAAGGCGACGCCTAGTAGTAGCAGGTGGCTGTGGAGCCTCTCGACCTCCAGTACTATCGACCTTATGAACTGCGCCCTCTCCGGGACGTCCACCCCCGCGGCCTTCTCCACTGCGAGGGCGTAGCACGTGCTGTGCTCGAAGCCGCATATCCCGCATATCCTCTCCGCGAGGAAGTTGACCTGCTGGTAGTTCATCCTCGACTCCGCGAGCTTCTCAATACCCCTGTGTACGTGGAACCCCCTGTACCTCACGTCTACGACCCTCTCCCCCTTGACGTAGAGCTCGAAGTACTCCGGCTCGTGCAGCGCCGGGTGGTAGGGGCCGAGCGGGACTGTGCCCACCTCCTTCCTCAGCGCGACCCTCTCGCTCCTCGCGAGCGAGACGTCGGGCCTGCTCTTGTAGTCGAACTCCTTCCTCAGGGGGTGGACGCCCTCGGGCCACCAGTAGGGGAGGACGAGCCTCTCCAGCCTCCTCCCCTCGAACCTTATACCCAGCATGTCCCAGGCCTCGAGCTCGCACCAGTCGGCCGCCGGGACCACGTCCGCGATGCTCGGCGCCACGGGGTTCTCAGGGTCTAGGTAGGACTTCAACGCTATGTAGAGGCCGCTCCTGTCGTCTGTGAACAGGTGGGTTATGGAGAAGTGGTTGTTCAAAGGCCTCTCGTCCGTCCCCACGCACGTCCTGAAGCTCGCGCCGTACTCGTTGAAGATCTTGTCGGCTATGGGCCTCAGGTCGGAGGGGTCGACGACCAGGTGTACCGTGTCACCGTGGGCGACCCACTTACCTCCCCGCTCCTGGGCCAGCCTTACGTACTCCTCTACCCCGGGCATCTACACCACCAGCCCCACGAAAGCGCCAGCTATGAGGACCAGGTAGAGCTTGACAAGGGACTTGAACGCCGTGTCGACTCTAGCCCTTCCCATGAGAGTCGAGGCGAGCCCGTACAACGCCCACACGCCGGCGAGTGACGCCAGGTAGGCCAGGGGCGCCAGCGGGCCGCCCGGGCCCGCGGCCATCGCCACGAGGGACAGGGGTATCAGCTGCGAGAGGGACCTCGACAAGAGGAGGTTGTAGAGGGCGAGGAACAGGGCCTTGCCGCTCAGCTCGATGAACCCCCCTGAGGCGATCTCGGGCTCTGCCTCGCTCAGGTCGAACGGGGTCCTCCGGCTGGAGACGTAGCTCGCTACAAGGACTGCGGAGAACGAGAAGCCGGCTGCCACGTAGCCCCAGAGACCCGGCCGGGACGAGAAGGAGACCGAGTAGAGGACTACTCCTAGGACCATGAAGGGCTCGTTGGCGAGGGACACGAAGACTTCCCTGAAGCCTCCTATAACACTGTATGGGTTTGGGATGATTAAATACGACAACGCTAGCGCGGCTTGCGACGTGAGGTAGAAGACCAAGGTGTAGACGAAGTACGCGGTGTTGAGCGTGGCGAAGTACATGTAAGCGCTGAACACGCCAAGTGCTGTCAGGACGGCGGCCGTCGACGAGAGGTAGAAGTAGTAGGGTATCGGGCCGAAGACGCGCGTCTCCTTCTTCAACAGCTTGAGGGCGTCGAGTAGAGTCTGGGTGACCGGCGGGCCGATCCTGGAGTGGACCCAGGCCTTTACCTTCCTCTCGACGCCGTCCATGAAGAGCGGCAGGACTAGTGTGGCGGACGTGGCGATAGTGGCTGCGAGGACCTCCTCCACGGCAATCACCTAAACAGCAGCGATGCGAGCACTACTACCACGAAGACTATACACGACCAGATGGCCGCCATGATCATGGGCTCTATCATCCTCACCTGTATCTTGTTCAAGACCACCGCCAGCCTCTCGAATACGTAGGAGACTGTGGAGAAAACCCTCTCGCCCAGCCTCATGGTGAAAGACGTGACGTCTAGGAGGGTCAGCCCCCTCCTCCTGAGCCTGCTCACCGTCTTCTCCTTGAGCTCCTCCAACACCCTGCCTATAGACGACTTGAAGTAGGACGTCATAGCTCGACACCCGTAGCCCAGGGCTTCTCCTCGGGTAACGCGGCCCTCCTGAGATGGAGCCCGATGACGAAGGGGGCGAGGGCCGCGTAGGACACGAGCACGAAGACTGCGGGGGCAGACGGCAACAGGAGCGCGAGGGCCGGGCTCGCGATTATTAGACCGGAGAGGAACCTCTCGCTGGCCACCTCGAGCCTCCCCACCTCCGGCTTCTTAAGCCCGGCCCTGGCTGGCGTGGACGTGTAGGAGGCCACCAGCTTGACGCTGTAGATCACCGAGAGAACGCTCGAGACCACCAGGGCGGCCGCGACCACAAGCGCCCACCAAGCGGGGCCCTCGGGGGAGGCCGCCCGGCTCAGCGCAACCGTCAAGACGGCGTATATGGTGAGGGCCTTCATAGTGAAGCCGAGCGTCGGCGGGGCGCCGGCGAGGCTCATGGCCGCCACGACAGCTGGCGTAGTGGCCTCCGGGGCCACTCTGTCCACGTAGCCGAGGTCGTAAAGGTTGTGCGAGCCGGCCACCTGCTCTAGGAGCCCCGCGTTGAGGAAGCCGAGCGTCTTCGTCAAGCCGTGGTAGAAGACGTAGAGGACAGCCAGAAGAGCCGTGTCCACGGGTAGTAGGCCCCTTAGGCCTAGTAGGACCGTTATCACCCCGGTGTGGCCTATGGTGCTGTAGGCGAGCAGCCTCTTCAGGTCGTCCTGGGCGGACGCGGCCAGGAAACCGTACAGCGACGAGACCAGGCCCTGGGCGACCAGGACGGCGTTGACCACCGCCGGGTACTGGAACAGGGTCTGCGTCATGAGGAGCATGAAGGCGCCTAGCTTCACGACCAGGCCGCTGAGGATGGCGGAGCCGTGCGAGGGGGCCTCCGGGTGGACGATCGGTAGCCACATGTGAATGGGGAACTGGGCTAGCTTGGCCGTGAAGCCGACCACGAGTAGCAGGGCGGGGAGGAGGCCCACGCTCGCGGGCGTTGCCGCGAGCTCGCTGAAGCTCGCTGTGAACGCCTCGTAGACGCCTGTGCGGCCCGAGACGAGCACCCAGAAGGTGAACAGGGAGAGGTCGCAGGGGAGCATGCTCAGAACTATGTACGTGACGGCCACTCTGTAGTTCTCCATCCCCCTCTCGAGCAGGATGACGAGGAGGAGGACGAGGTCCAGGGTGAACCAGGCGACGAATAGCTCGATGAGGTTGACCGAGGAGAACGCCACCTCGAGCAGGACTAGGCTGAGGTCTATGACAGCCTGAGGGTAAGAGGCCGAGCCGTACACGATCCTGTAGTAGTCCTCGTTGTGCAGGCTCACGCCGATCGAGACGAGGAAGGAGAGGACCAGGAAGAAGTACTGGAACCACAGGAGCCCGTAGGGAGCGTAGACCAGGGAGACCAGCGGCACCGCGAAGCCCGCTAGCCTCAGCGCCCTGCTGAGCCTCGGGTGCGAGTCGACCGAGAGGGCGCCCGCTAGCACGAGCCCCATTGAGAGGGCGTCGACCAGGGCCTTAAACAGGGGCTCGGGCAACGCCGGTCACCACCCTGGCGGTCTGTAGCAGGGAGACCAAGAGCGGGATCGGGAGCGTCGACACAACCAGGGCTACAAGCCACCCCGGCCCGCCCAGGCCCTGTAGCAGCAGGGCTGACGGGGCGAGGCTCAGCAAGCCCATCACCAGAACCGCGGCTTCAAGCGGGGTGTTCGGTTGCTTGAACTCGAGGGGCGGCCTCCTAGACCTCATGCTCGCCGTGTACACCGAGAGGACCCTCACCCCCACTACTGCGGAGAGGGCTATGTAGAGGACGGCCCCCGCTAGAGCCGCGACCGCTGGAGGGCCGCCTCCCCCGACGACGCCGGTGAGTAGCAGGTACATCGACAGGAGCTTCGCTAGGAAACCGACCGTGCCGGGCACTCCGATGAGTGTGTACACCGCTATCAGCACTCCCAGGCTGGAGGTCCTCAGCTGTTGGGAGACGCCCGCCAGGCCCTGGATGTACCTCGTCCCGTACGCGAGCTCTATTAGCCCCATGCCGCAGAACAGGACGGTCTTGTAGCCCATCTGCATTAGCATTACGAGCACTACGGCCACCAGCAGGAGTGTGCTGGTAGGGCTGGTCAGGTAGAGCGCGAAGAGCAGGGCTGTGAAGCCGTTGGTCAGGACTGTCGTGTACGCCAGCATTAACTTGCCGTCTCTCTGCCCCAGCGCCTCCAGTCCCGCGTAAGCGATGGATGACAGGCCCATGGCCAGCAGGAGGTAGGCCAGCGACTGCGACCAAGCCGTAAGGTCGACTATCTCGGTCAGCCTGAGGAGCCCGTAGAAGCCGAGGGGCGTCGTGAGGCCGCTTAACAGGGCGGACGCAGGCGAGGGCGCTGTCGAGTGGGCTCCCGGCAGCCAGAAGTGGAGGGGGAAGAGAGCCGCCTTGGCGACGAACCCGGCGAGGAGGAGGGCCAGGAGCACCGGGCTTGAGACCTCCACCACCGGGGTGGCGCCGGCGAAGGGCTGGTACAGGACGTTCGGGGAGTAGGACGACACGATCGACGGGACCGAGAGAACGATGAGCGTGAACGCGGTTATCTCGAAAGCGGTCGTTGAGGTGAGCAGGTACCCCCTAGCAGCTCTCAGCGACCCCTCCGTCGAGTACTCCTCGCCGATCCTGACGAGCACGAAGCCGATTATCTCCATGAAGCTCCAGGCTATGACGAATAAGATGAGGTTCACCGCCAGGTAGGTCAACGATATGGAGAAGCCGAACAGCGAGACCAGCAAGGGGAGGGACCTCGGTAGCCTCTCCGCTTCAACGTAGTAGGTGGTGTAGAGCGTGACGACAACTACTAGGGCGAAAGACGTCACGGAGAGTACCAGCGACACCCAGTCGACTACCGAGTAGCTGTACAGGAGGAGCGCGGCGAAAGCGAACAAGCATGCCGATGAGAGAGCCGGGAGCAACCCGGCTGGGCCGCGCCTGCCCGCCGAGAGGGCGAGGGCCAATACGCTGAGCGCCAGGGCCGGGGCAGCCGCGTAGAGGGCGTCCATACACCCGCTACCTTAACGCCTCGAACCTAGCCTTTGCCATCGACTCCGCTATCCTCTTCTTGCCGGCCTCGTAGACGAGGGCCTCCTCACCGTACAGGATAGCGCCGGCCGGGCACATAGACACGCAACCCGGTGTCAGCCCCATCTCCCTCAGCGGCTTGCACAGGTCGCACTTGCTGGAGACCTTGAGGACGGGTTCCAGCTCCGGGATGCTGAACGGGCAGGCGTAGAGGCAGGCTAGGCAGCCTATACACTTGCTCTTCTCCACGTACACCGCCCCGGACTGGTCCCTCGTCATGGCGCCGGTCGGGCAGACCTCTACGCAGGGCGCCTTCGAGCAGTGGAAGCACGAGAGGGGTATGTCCAGACCCAGCGATGTCCTGTACACCTTGATGAACGGCCTGCCGTCGTGTAGGAAGTCGCACACCGCCTCACACGCGCCGCAGCCTATGCAGGCTCCCAGGTCTATTACCCTAAGGTACTTGGGCTGGGGAGCGGACGCCACGCGGGCTCACCTCGCAGTCAAGGGGGCTTTAACCAGTTGCGTCTCGAGCCAGTTCTCGACGAACCTCCCCGCGTAAAGCCCGGACCTCACCGCGGGCCCGACCCTAGAGGGCCCTGTCACCACGTCGCCTGCTGCGAAGACCTTCGGGTTGCTGGTCTGGTAGATCTTGTTCACCGATACAGACCCGTCCTTCTTGAGGCTGAGGCCCAGCTTCCTCAAGACATCCTCGCTACGCGAGACCGGCGGGGTGGGTGCCTCCCCCGTCGCGAAGATGACTAGGTCTGCCTCCAGGACGAAGTCGGCACCCTCGACGGGGACCGGCTGAGGCCTCCCCGACTCGTCCGGGGGTCCTAGCCTCATCCTCTGGAACCTCACTCCCTTCGCGCGGCCGTTCTCGGCTACCACCTCGACAGGGGAGGCGAGCTCCACGAAGTCCACGCCCTCCCTCTTGACCCTCTCGACCTCGTATACGCCGGCCGGGGCCTCTCTCACGGTCCTCCTGTACACTATGGTCGCGTCGGCGCCCATCCTGCTGGCCTGCTCAGCCGCGTCGATGGCGCTGTAGCCTCCCCCTATCACGACAGCCCTCCTAGACCTCGGTGGAGGCGACGCCGTGAAGCCTAGCTCGAAGACTCTGACCCTGTAGAGGTAGTCGAGGGCTGAGACCACCCCCTCGGAGCCCACGCCGGGCAGCCTGGGGATCTTCGACTCCCAGGTGCCCGTCGATATCAGGACGGCGTGGTAGTCGTTGACGACCTGCTCCAGCGGGACGCTCTTCTCGACCAGCGAGTCTCCCTCCTCGTGCCTCACCTCTCCAGCGAACACCTTAGTCCTAGTGTAGAACCTTACGCCGAAGACCTCCTCCAGCCTCTTGACGCCTTCGAGCACCCTCTGCTTCGGGATCCTCCAGGGCGGTATTGCGAAGACCGTCATACCCCCGGGGAGAGGCTGCTTGTCGAAGACGTCGACCTCGAAGCCCCGGCAGACAAGGTAGCCCGTCGCGGCGAGGCCGGCGGGCCCAGCGCCGATCACCGCGACCCTCAGATTCCTCGACGCGGGCTTGCTCCGGCAGAGGAAAGCAAAATTCATGAAGTCCAAGTAGCCCCCCATGTAAAGTTAACCGTATTGACTCTTATAAATACATTATACAAACAAAATTTTACGTGAGTCCCACTCGTTGTGTGATCAAGGAGTGGCTACTCGGGTGGGACTAACAGTATTGACTGCAACAGCAAAAAACGGCGCTATCCGGGCAGCCCGTAGAGGCTGGTGCTCAGAGACTTGAGGTACGACGCGACGTCTCCCACGGCCTTGACCGGCTCGTAGAACACGTAGTCGAAGGCAGACCTACTGAAGGTGAACACGAGGCCTGACGCGATGAGGAGGGCGCTCAAGACGGCTAGCACGCTCTTCATGAGCGGCGCGTGGACGGGCGCAGGGGTCTGGGTTGGTGGGGAGACGAGTAGGACGTAGAAGAGCCTCATGTAGGAGACCAGCCCTACTGCGCTTGATACCACGAACAGGACAGCCGCAGCGACGTTGTACTGGAAGAGGGCTTGGTATATCAGGAGCTTCCCTAGGAAGCCCGGTAGGGGCGGTACCCCGGCGAGCGTAAGGGTCGACACCGCGAGGGCCGCGCCCGAAGGCAGTATACTCCGCCCGAGGCCCGCTATCCTGTCGAGCCTCCTCGAGGCCGCGGCCCTGATCACCGGCCCCACGGAGAGGAACAGGGTGGCCTTCGCCAGCGAGTGGACCACCGTGTAGTAGACGAAGCCCAGTACTCCTATAGGCGAGAGCGTAGCTATGCTCATGAAGACGAACCCCATGTTCATGACTGTGGAGTAGGCTATGAGCCTCTTCACGTCTGCCTGGACGACCATTAGCAGGCCTCCCAGGAAGCTGGAGGCCAACCCCGTCACCAGAGCGATGAGCGAGACCGACTCCACGACTACCCTTACCCCGGGTAGCTGAGACGCGCTGAAGCCGAGGTACAGCACCTTGTACAGGGATACCGCCCCAGCGTTGACGACGAGCCCGCTGAGAAGGGCGGATACAGGGGTGGGGGCGGCCGGGTGGGCGTCGGGGAGCCAGAAGTGGTTGGGGAAAACACCGCTCTTGATCGTGAAGGCCCAGAGCGAGAGGGCGAGGACAAGCCCGATGGCTAGTGCAGCGTCTTCTAGCGGCCCCCCTGTCACCGTGCTGCCCGGGTAGCCCATGGCCTTGAGGCCTATGTCGACCAGGTTCAGGCTGCCGAACACGGCGTATACTATCGCGAGTGCGAGGAGGAAGCCCGTGGTCCCGAGGGCGCCGATGAAGGCGTACTTCAGGCCCGAGACGATCGAGGTGGCCCTCCACCTGTAGTACATGACGAGCCCGTAGCTGGATATCGCCGTGACCTCGATCATGACGAACAGGTTGAAGACGTCCCCCGTGTATATGACGCCGAGCAGCCCCGTCTCGGCCCCGAGCAGCATCACCAGGTACCACGGGTAGCCCGAGTCTCGTATGTACTCGTAGCTGTACACGAAGATGAGGAAGGAGAGGAACGCCGTTACCAGCGCGAGGAGGGCGTTGACCCCGTCCACCACGTAGACGATCCCGACAGGCCCCGGCCACCCTCCCGCGTTGTAGACGACGACCTCCTTGCCGGCGTAGACCTCCACGGCGACGGCCAGGCTGAGAACGAGCGCGGACAGGGAGAAGAGCGTCGCGTAGGCGAACGTGGCCCTCCTCGACTTCGTGGCGAGGTAGACGACGGGCGTTGTGAAGGCCCCTAGGACGGTGGTGAGGGGGACCAGCCCTACCAGGCTCTTCACGGTCCCACCCCTACTCGAATATCTTGAAGGCGTAGTCCTCGAACTCTGCGCTTATAGCCAGCCTCGCCTCCTCGGGCTTGGTCGAGGCGACGTCTATCCAGTTGACGTAGAACCAGCCGTCTCTCTCGTCGACCACTACCGTGCCCGGCGTGTTGGTGATCGAGACGGCTATCAACAGCCTCCCGTACCTGCTCTTGGCGTAGACGGGTATCTTCACGATGCCCGGGTTCAGCCTCATCGTGAACACCCTCTTCACGACGTCCATGTGCGCCTTGAACTCGATCACGGTCATGTACTTCAGCGCGTAGTAGAAGAGGTGGATGTAGCGCTTGACGTCCAGCAGCTTCCTCTCGTCTGACACGAGTACTCTCGAGGCGGGGACCCCGACGAGCGCGGCGACGACCAAGCCCGTGGCTATGTCGTATGGGGTGGTGCTGCCGGTGTAGACGATGTAGAAGAGGAAGAGCCAGAGGGTGACTAGGACCTCTCTGAACACGCTACTCCACCTCCTCGAAACCGACCAGCTCCCTCGCGGTCACGGTCTTCTTCAGCCTGTAGGCCTGAATGATCCCGAAGCCGATCAGGGCGTTGACGGCCATCCCGATGACTATGCCCGTCAATACGAGGGCCTGGGGTACGGGGTCCACCGCGTGCTTCGCCAGGTACTCCAGCTGGTCGCGTGTAAGCTCCACGTAGACTGGTGGTACAGTGGGGTAGACGAGCCTGTAGCCCACCATTATGAAGAAGACGTAGACCGTGTCCGAGAAGATCGTCAGGGAGATCAGCTTCTTCGTCAGGCTCCTCCCGTAAATGATCCCGTAGACGGACACCAGGAGGTTGACTGCCAGCAGCCCTACGAGAAGGCTCCACACTAGCCCGGCCTCACTCATGGTCCTCGCCCCTCTCCTCCTCGTGGAACTCCTCCTCGAAGGACAGGTAGAGGAAAACCGCAGCGAACCCGGAGGCTACGGCTATGTACTCCGACGAGTTGTAGAGGAGCAGGCTACCGCTGACGAGCTGGCCCAGGATGTAGGCGGGGTAGAACCTTATGTTTGTCACTACCTCGAGGCCCTTGAACACCGGCAGGAGAGCCACGAGGCCTATCGCCGTCAGGGCCAGCCCTCTGAGGGTGACGAGGAGGCCCGGGGTCAACCTCCTCGCGAGGAGCGCGTAGTAGGAGAATATCGGGATCACTAGTAGGGGGGCTATAGCGAGGGTTGAGCCGCCCTGGAACCCGCCGCCCGGCGTAAGGTGGCCGTGGAGGGCTATAGAGGCGGAGACCACGACTATCAGGGCCGCCACTATCTTCGTGGAGGTCCGGGATATCTCCGTCAGCCCCACGCCCCTCTTCAACGGTGGGGTCTTGGAGACCCTGAACACCGCTAGACCCGCTACCACGGCGAGGAAGAAGACGGCTGTCTCGTAAACCGTGTCGAGACCCCTGTAGTCCCACACAATAGCGGTCACGGCCTCCGGGCTCATCGCGGTCATGTTCCCGAAGAAGGTCTCCTCCACGTAGAAGACCCCGAGCCGTTTGATCTCGTGGGGGGGCTGTAGGCTACCGGTAGCGTAGACTACTAGGGCTAGCGCCAGCGCGAGGGAGTAGACGAAGACCAGCCCAAGCAGTCTCCTGCCCAAAGCCTACACCTCGAACCTCTCGGTTTTACTCACAATGAATATCAGCAGCCCAGAGTACACGCCGACGGAGATGGCGATGTAGGCCAACAGTATGTCTGTCGCCGCGAAGACTTGGAACAGAATGCTGTAGGCGATGCTCTGCCCAGCCGAGTAAGCCGCCGCCTTCAGTAGGTCCTTCTCCGTGACAGCCAAGTACGTGAAGAGAGTACTTAGGAGGCCCGCGAATAGTAGAGTGAGGTAGACCAGTATCACTCCTCCTCACCCAGCTGGTCCACGACGGGGCTCCACTCCACCGCCCTCGCCTTGTGGGCTGCGTAGGCTAGCAGGTGGCTTCCTATGGGCGCCACGAGGAAGAGGACTAGCGCTGTGGCGAGGCAGCCTCCCGCGATAAAGGTGTTGTTCGGTATAGGCGAGCCGAGGGCCATGAGGGCCACGCCGATCAGCGGTAGGACAGCGCCGTAGATAGTCCCTATCGTGGCCGCGTGGAGCCTGACGTAGAAGTTGGGGAACCTCAGCATCCCCAGCCCCGCTATGAAGTCGAAGACCCCTCCTACGAAGACCACCACGACCCCCGCCCAGAAGACGAGGTCGCTCGTCAAGCCCCCACCTCCTTGGAGACCAGGTACTTGGAGGCGAAGACGTCTAGTAGGTACGCCCAGAGGGCTAGGAGGATGGCCGGGGCGATCATGAGGGGGGACTGGTAGTAGACCGAGAGGAGGGCCAGGAAAACTGCGAGGTCGTAGGACATGCAGTCGACTGCGAGGATTATGTCGGGTACAGTGGGCCCCTTCACCGCCCTGGCGGTGTACATCAAGACAGCGGCGATGTAGGGGGCCGCGAGGATCGCGAAAAGGAGGTGCGTAAACTCCACCATGACAGGACCACGGTTCTCAATAAGGTGTATGCGTGGTAAAAATAGTTTGCGGCGTTAGGTAGGCCTAAGGGGTAACGTACATATAGCCCCCTGCTCACACTTATAGACAGGTGTCCTCATGGAGAGAAGGGAGCTCGCTAGGGCGGTCGAGAGGTACTTCCAACTGGGCGAGGACGAGGCCGTTGACCTGGCAGACGAGCTGGACACGCTCTACAACAACATGAAGGCGAAGTACATCGAGCTCCTCTGGAAGCGGGGCGAGGGCGGGGAGGGTGCCGCGGGTATACTCAAGAGGGCTGTGGAGCTCTTGAATAAGGAGGAGCTGAGCCAGGACGAGGAGCTCATACTCATCGCCCTCCTCGACATACTGTCCACGGACCTCTACGACAGGTACCTACTCTACAAAGTCGAGGCAGGGGAGGAGTAGGTGGTCTAGGTGAGGCTGGAGGAGCTCAACGAGGAGATCGCGGGCATCGTCGAGAGGGTCAAGGACTCGGTTATAACGGTGGCCACAGAGATCAAGGTCCCCCTGCTCTTCTTCGGCTACGAGTCGTTGAGGGGGTTCGGCTCCGGCTTCATCGTGGGGAAGGGCATTGCCGTCACGAACGCTCACGTTGTCAAGAACGCCTCTAGAGTAGCCGTGACTTTCAGCGACGGCTACTCGCACGAGGCGGGTGTGATAGCCGCCGACGCCAGCAGGGACCTCGCACTGCTCGAGGTGCCGGACTACAGGCCGCCCATAGAGCTCGGGGACTCCAGGCAGATAAGAGTCGGCGAGATAGTGCTGGCCGTCGGCTCACCCCTGGGGCTCTTCGAGCACTCAGTCACGATGGGCGTCGTGAGCGCGACGGGCAGGAACATCTACACCGAGGAGCTTATGCTCGAGGACCTGGTCCAGACCGACGCCGCGATAAACCCGGGTAACAGCGGGGGGCCGCTGGTCAACCTCCGCGGCCAGGCCATCGGGGTGACGACCGCCATCGTCCCCTACGCCCAGGGCATAGGCTTCGCCATACCCATCAACACCGTGAAGAGGTTCATACTCATGATCGAGAGGTACGGCAGGCCTGTCAGGGCGTGGATAGGCGTCTACGTCGCCCCTCTCAACCCCACCGTGGCCGGCTTCTACAGGCTGGGAGTGAAGAAGGGCCTTATAGTGGCCAGGGTTATCCCGGGGACCCCCGCGCACCACAGCGGACTGAGGGACGGGGACATCCTCTTGGAGGCTGACGGCAGGGAGCTCGCGAGGACCAGCGACTTGAGGGAGGCGGTTGAGGAGGCTATCGACAGGGGCTACGTGACGCTCAAGGTGCTGCGCGGTGGGAGGGTCTTCGAGGTAGACGTGGAGGTCCTCGTCTCCTAGGTTTTTCACCCCGCCAGCGTACACGTCGTCATAGAGTCAGGAGGGCGTGTACTGGGCACTCCAGCTCCCTCTCCAGCATCTCTACCACCTCGCGCGTCGTCGCCATTAGAACGGCGGCCTCGACCACACCCCCCTTCTTCACGACGTACCTGGACATGGACTTTACGGTCGCCCCCGTCCACACCACCCCGTCCACGACGACGGCTCTCTCCCCTTTGAGGTCCAGTGCGCTGGGGAAGGAGACGATTCGACGAGTCGCGTCGAGGGAGTAGGCCGGGCCCTGACCAGCTGTAAAGGAGCGGCCCCCGGCCACCTTAGCCGCCTTTATACCGTAGACCAGCCTCTTCCCGAGGGCTACCGCCATTAGGGTGGCCAGGACCAGCCCGGCCCCCTCCACGGTGACTATGTAGCCGAACTCGAGGTCTTTGACCGCGTCTATGGCCTTGTACAGGAAGCAGTAGAGGCTGAGGGGGTATCGTGAAGTCAAGTTGTTCAAGTGGGGGAAGGGCAGCGGGGCTTCGCGGATGCTCCTCCTGAGCTCGGCGTCCTCGTCAACGTACGCCAGCCTAGAGACCAGGTCGGCCGCCCTTCTAGCGCTGACCGGCTCCTTGTTACGCATTATCCTGCTCAACTCCTGCACAGACACGCCCAGCCTCCTCGAGATGTTAGTGAGGGTGTCTCTCCTAGACGCGGCGTACAGCTTGCACATCAGCTTGGACAGTAAGTAGACCTCCTCTACCTTCCCCGCCAGGGGGCGTCTCACCTAAGAGTATACTACTGAGCCCGCGTTCAAATACACCTCGTGTAGGGGGGCCGCACCCTACAGCAAAGGTGTAGCCTGAGGGGGTGTGGCAGGTGCGGGGGCTAGACCCTCATCTCGTCCTTGATAATGTCGCTCACGATAGCTGGGTAGACCTTGACGACCCCGTCCAACCGGGATATCTCGTCGTGTATTTTTATCATCTCCTCGGACGACCTCGCGAATATGAGCGCGATCACGTCGTGGTCGCCGGAGGTCACTACCAAATGCTTCACGTAGTCCCTTTTCTTGAGCTCCTCTATCACGTTGAACAGCTTGTCGGGCTGGACGTTCACACCCGTTATACTGACCTTACTGTAGCCGAGCTTCCAGGGGTCTACTATAGCGGTGTACTTCTTTATGACGCCCTCCTGCTCTAGTTTCCGGACCCTCTTCATCACCGCTACGTCGCTTAGACCGACCTCTCTCGCGATCTCGCTGTAGGTGGACCGGGCGTTCTTCAACAGCTTGTCGATTATCTTCAGGTCTACTTCGTCGACCATTCCTCATCGAACCTGTCCGGCACTTTACTTACCCTGAAAACACCGACCCTCTTATAGTCCTCTTCGCCCCCCGGCTCTATGTACTCCTTTAACTCGGCGTCCCCGCCCAGGCTCTTCATCACGTAGGCGAGGTCTTCGACCCAGTCCCTGATACCGCAGGTGTGGCAGAAGGACCCCTGGAACTCGACGACCACGGTACCGTCGTCCCTCACTTCTACGAGCCTAGCCTCTGCCTCGGGGGCCCGGAACCTGTTGTAGAGCTCGATGGACTTGAGCACGAAAAAATACTTCTTGTCCTCGCCCAAAAACGACACCTCTTTACTCGACGACTATGTCCTTAGAGGACTCCCAGACCCCGTGGAGGTTGCAGTACGCCTCGGCTATGAGCCTCCCGCTCTTGGCTAGCTTGAGGGTTACCTCGACCACGGGCTCGTGGTAGACCGGCTCGAAGACGTACCTCCCCAAGAACACGGGGTTGAAGGCCCTGCCCTCCTCCTTGAAGTAGAGCTCGACCCACCTGATACTGTGCTCGACGGTGTTTGGGTGCGGCCCCACCTCGACCCTGACCTTGAACGGGGTGTTCTTGCTCACCTTGTCGGGGGCGTGGATCCTAGGTGTGTGGGACTCAACCTTGGTGATAGCCTCGCCGCTAGCCCTCTGAGGAGTGTATATGAGGTTGCCCAGCTCACTCATCTAACTCACCCTTTCGGATTCCTAACTGTTTAATTAAAACCAAAGTTAATAAAGTTAACTTTGCTAATAGGGCAGGCCCGACGCGACCTCGGACAGGAGGCCCTCCGTCACCTCGAAGGGGGCCAGCTCCACGTACCTCTTCATGCTCTTCCTCGAAACAATGCTCTTGAACAGCCGCATCACCTCCCCGGGCGTGAACCCGTAGTCGCCCAGCCCTTCACTGAACCCCACCCTCTCGAGGAACCCCCTGAAAGCGGACGCGGCCCTTTGAGCGTCCTCGCTTCTCGGCCTCAGGCCGGGGTCTACAGCGGAGAGGATCCGCCAAGTCGTCTCGGGCCTCGCCTTGTAGATGTACTCGACCAGCTTCGCGTGGACGAGCGCGAGGCCAGCCCCGTGGGGTAGCCTGGGGTTGTAGGCGCTGAGCACGTGCTCTAGGCCGTGCCCCAGGTGCGTAAGCGAGTGGTCTATGGCGATCCCGCCGAGCATCGATGCGTAGAGTAGCCAGTACCTCGCCTCCAAGTCCCTCGGGTTGCCCACTACCCTGGGCAGGTACTCGAAGACCCTCTTAGACGCCTCGACGGACAGCAACTCCGTGTAGGGGCTGGACGCCCTGGACGTCGCCGCCTCGATCGCGTGGGATAGGGCGTCTATACTGGTGTAGACCGACTGGTTGACAGGTAGCGTGAGGGTGTACCTCGGGTCGTCTACGCCGTAGTCGGGGTAGCCCGCCGGGAAGCCCCTCTTCTCCAGCTCGCCCTCGTCGGTGAGGACGGCGAACCTGTCCACCTCGCTACCCGTCCCGTGCGTGGTGTTCACGACGAACAGTAGCGGCTTCTCCCTGGGCGCTTGCCTCAGCCCGTAGAAGTACTCGCGGACACTCCCGCCCCCGGCGACGAGGGCCCTGGCAGACTTGGCCAGGTCTATCACGCTACCGCCACCTATAGCGATGAACTCCACGCCGCCCTCGCTCCTGTAGTACTCGGCCAACTCCTCTGCCTGCTGGAGCGTCGGGTTGGGGGTTGCCCTGTCGTACACCACGTAGCCCACACCGCTCTCCTCGAGTACCTTGGTGACCTCTGCTAGCGCGCCGCTCTCGACGGCCGACCGCCTCCCGGTCACGATAACAGGCCTTCGCATCGACGACAGCACGTTTTTGAGCTCCGCGAGGCCGTTGACGCCGAACACCAGGTTCACGCCGCCGTTGTAGACTCTAAACGTGGGGGTCATAGAGCTCGCCTTGAAGCTGTTTAATTTATAAACAACACAATAATATTACTTGGCCTCTAATACAGAGGTGCTTGAGCGTTGGAAGACCGCGACCTGCTTATCGCCATACTGAAGAAGTTGCTGAGGGCAGAGGAGAAGAGCACTCTTGCGAGGGGCGAGGTCGGGCTCTCGCTCGACCAGGTCGACGTGGACTCGCCTCACGGCGTGTACAGGTACTCGAGGGAGAACTCGAAGTGGGTGCTGATATCCGTCGACGACGAGGACTTCACCCAGAAGCTGGAGCCGGGCAACTACGTGGTTTACTTCGACAACGCAAAGTGCCCCGCGTGTAGAGTCTACGACATGTACTGGTACCCGTTCGTCAAGCTGCTGGGTGACGCCTACCCCTTCAGCTACCTCGTAGTCCTGTGCAACTGGTTCAGCAAGGACTGCGGGAGCAAGGCGGCCTCGAAGGCGTTCGAGAAGTTCGACGTCCACGCCTCGCCCACGACTCTCATAATGACGGTCGAGAACGGCGGCAGGATCGCGAGGAGCGTGAAGGTGGAGGGCGTGAAGAGAATGGACGAGCTGGCTAAGATCGTCGAGGACTACCTCAAAAAGGCCGGGTAGACCTCCCCCGGACCCGAAGTCGCCCCCTGCTCTCGGTCCGAACCGCGCTATGCCTTCGCGGCCGCCTGGACGCTGACGAGCAGCCTTATGGCACCCCCGCCTACTGGGTGCCTGAGGCAGGCACGCCCGTTGGGCCTGTTCAGGAGGCGCCGCGGCCCACTCGTCTAGGCTGCTTGGCCTCAATAGAGTTGCGGGTGGCTATGTGAATTTGGACTTTATTTTCTGTTTTTGTGAATATTGAGTACTAGGGACTAGATTTGGGGGCTTACATAGTACACAAGGCCTACGCTTTTTGGATGGTGATCCTCATCTCCCTCATGCTCGGCTACCTCCTCTTCATGCTCAACGTAATTATAACAGTCTTCGGTCCACTCAACTTCATCGTGTTCTTATTCCTAATCTTCACAGCATTCTTCGGTTTCATCTTGTTCGTTGTACTGTTCCGGGAGCCCGTCGTCGTGGCGGTCTTGTACGGGCGCCTCGAAGTCGTCATGGGGTTTCTCAGGCGTAAAAGGGTGGTTCTGACGAGGGGGGACATCCGCACCATCAACGCCTTTCAAATCCTTGCCGACGTGGTGTGGGGTCTGGGCTTGATCTCCAAGACGACCTTTACCTGCCATGGATGCGCCTACGTGG
>JAGDWK010000051.1 GCA_023256015.1 Thermogladius sp. | reverse complement strand
GCGTTAGAGGTTTGTTAGAGACGGTGTTTAAATGAGGATAGACCGCAAGAGAGCAGGATACCTAGAGGGCGTAGTCTCAATAGTAGTCAACACCGCTCTCTTCGTGGTTAAATACTACTATGGTGTACTCTTCAACTCGATCGCAGTCATAGCAGACTCTGTTCACACGCTCTCCGACAGCTTGACCTCTGCGGTCGTAGTCGTGGGGTTCAGGGTGGCATACACAAAGCCGGACGAGGAGCACCCCTTCGGCCATGGAAGAGCCGAGGAAGTGGCCGCCATCATAATAGGTGTACTGCTCTGTGTGGTGGGCTACGAGTTCGCTGTATCGAGCTACAACAAGCTCGTCTCTAGAGAGACACTAGTATACTCGCTCACACTAGTCTTGGTTCTACTGGTCTCCGCCGCTATCAAGGAAGCCCTGGCCATGTGGGCTTTCAGGCTGGGGGAAAAGTTTAACTCTGAGTCCATAAAAGGTGATGCGTGGCACCACAGGAGCGACGCAATAGCGACTGGGCTACTAGCTCTCGCTATATTGACAGCCGGTGGCACGTACTGGTGGGTCGACGGCGTAATGGGGTTGGTTGTCTCGGCCTTCATAGTGGTGACAGGGGGCAAGATCGTCCTCGACGCCTCGAGCGTCTTACTTGGTAGAGCCCCATCGAGGGAAGAAGTAGAGGAGATAGTAAGCGTGGTCAAGAAAGTGAGCCCGAAAGTCCAGAGCGTACACCACATACACGTACACAAGTACGGCGAACACACAGAGGTGACCCTCCACGTGCACTTACCGGACGACATGTCTCTCTCGGAGGCGCACGAGATAGCTACTTTAATAGAAGACGTTTTGAGGAAAGAGCTCGGGTATGAGGCGACAGTACACGTAGAGCCGGCTAGTGCTAAAAGACTCAAAAACCATGCCGACTAAATCCCGGTTTACAACCCGAGTATTAGTCTGACGAGTATACTCAACCCTGCCGAGGCGAGGATCACGTATATCGGATGCAGCCTCGCCAAGTACAGTAGCGCGAAGGCTATCACGAATATGACCGCCGAGATCACGTCGATAAAGGGAGGTCTCTCGACGACGAGGACGCTCCTGCCGACGGTTATTAGCGCGTAGAGTATGAGCGCTACCACGGCGGAGTTTATGCCCCTGAACACGATCCTAGCCGCCTCTGTGTACATGTAGCGTGTAAGGAACATCGCTATCACTAGTATCACCAGATAGGGGGGCACTACCACGCCCATAGTGGCAAGTATCGAGCCCGGTACGCCCCCTAGCTTGTAGCCTATGTAAGTGGCGGAGTTGATCGCTATAGGACCCGGGGTGCTCTCTGCGATACCTAGTATTTTGACGAACTCGTCCTCGCTGACCCACTTGTTGATCTCCACCAGCTCCTTGTACATTAGTGCTATCCCTCCGTACCCTCCGCCGAACATGAAGAACCCTATCTTCATGAACTCCAGGAGCAGCTGGAGTAGACTAACACTCATCCCCACAAGTCACCTAAACATAAAGACTTGGGGTCATCTATTAAACTAGAGCCCACAGCCTAAGCGGATACCAGTTGAACAGACCCGTGTAGAGTAAGCGGGGTAGAGCGAGGCGGCTGGAAACAGGTGTAGGAGTGGTAAATTAGGGCTTCCCCCCATTTGATTAATTGGTTGTCAGGAGTACAGAGTATGAGAGTCGATACAAGGGCTCTGCTAGAAAGGCTGGGCTACAACTACTACTACGAGGTAGAAGAGGCCTCTAGCCCGGACTACGCGGATGCGAAGTTCTCGGACTTGGTGCCCGAGTTTAGCGGGCTAAGCATAGGGGGTAAGAGGCTCTACAGGCACCAGCTCGAGGCCTTCGAAGCCCTGAGGAACGGCGAGAACGTCATACTGATCTCCGGTACTGGTAGCGGTAAAACAGAGGCGTGGGTCCTATACGTCTTGGACCAGGCTAGAAGGGGCACACCCCTCAAGGTAATAGCCGTCTACCCGACACTAGCGCTCGCGAACGACCAAGTCAAGAGGATAGCAAAGTACTCGGGTCTGCTGAAAATCGGGTTCACCCAGCTTGACAGCATACGAGTCAAGCGCCTGTCCGCGGCGGGGAGGAGAAAGCTGGTCGAAGAGATGGGGAAGGTTAAAATCGTAGTTACAAACCCCGCTTTCCTCTTAAACGACTTGAAGAAGTTCCTCATAACCCAGAGCTCGGCGCTCTTACACAACTTCTACAAGGGTCTGGACTTGCTTGTTATCGACGAGATAGACTTCTACAGTCCCCGCAGCCTAGCCCTCCTACTGGCTATGCTCAAAATTTTAAGCGATGTGTCGGACAAGAAGCTCCAAGTCGCTGTGCTGGGGGCGACCATATCCAACCCGGACGATCTCGGCGTCTTCCTGGAGAAGGTCACTGGCAGGAAGTACCGTGTAATCAGGGGTAAGCCGTTCAGGGTCGAAAACAGGACTTACATCGTCCTCGGTAAAAACCTCAGGGAGATATGGGAGAGAGTTAGGCATGAAGTGGAGAAGCCCGAGTTGAGGGGCAAAATCCCAGAGGAAGTAAGGGTGGCTATGGAAAAATTCGATGTTTTCGCCGAGAAGCCGTACTTCTACCTCCAGTACCTCGAGTCGCTAGGATTAGAGGTCCCCCCGATCCACCCAGACTACATTGAAATACTGTCGGGCTACCTCGCCGACGACTACGTCACAATCGTTTTCACCAGGGGCATAAGCCAAGCAGAGGAGGTTTTGAGGGACCTCAAAAACAGGTTGGGAGAAGGGATCCCTGCTGCCACACATCATCACCTGGTGCCGAAGGAGAGACGAGAGGAAATAGAGGAGAAAACTAGAAAGGGGCTTATCAAGCTGCTGATATCCCCCAGAACTCTCTCCCAGGGGATAGACATTGGCGAGGTAGCCAGGGTGGTTCACCTAGGCCTGCCGGACGACGTGAGAGAGTACTATCAGCGAGAGGGGAGGAAAGGGAGGAGATCCGAGCTAGGCTACTCGGAGACTGTGATAATACCTACCGGCCGGTGGGACAGAGAACTGCTCGCCAACGGTTTCGACGCGCTCAAAGAGTGGCTCAACCTCGGAGCAGAGAAGACGATAATCAACCCGGGGAACCTGTACCTCCACCTGTTCCTCGGCCTCTCGAAGCTCTTGTCACCGTGGTTTAAAGGCGAGCTGAGCGAGCTGGAGAAAGAGGCCTTGGAGAAAGCAGGCCTGCTCTCTAGCGGCAAGGTTAGCTTAGACTACCTGAGGAGAGTCTACGAAAGGATCAACTTCTACGAGTACGCTCCACCGTACGGTATCAAGAGGTACCTGGTGAAGGGCGACAGAGAGCTGGCTTTAGAGCCGATAGGGCACTGCGACCTCGTAGAGAGGTTTCAGCCGGGCTGCATCGACTACGGGGAGGAGGCAATAGTTGTTTCCCTAGAGAAAGGTAGGAGTACGAGACACGTCGCCCGGGTGGTAGAGAAAGGTTTCAGGGAGATAGACTTCTACCAGGACGACGCGTTCAGGCTCGCCTTGGAGGAGTACAGGTACATAAAGGACGGGTGGGGCGAGAAGCCGAACATACTGAGGGACATCCTAGCTGGAAGAATATCGTCTTACGAGCTCTGCGTGGTCTACGTGCCCTCGAGGGGGTTCGGGGTCTACAAGAAAGTCCCAAACCGCTGTATATGGACAGTGAGATCCGAGAAACCCAAGTCGATAAGAGTCGGAGGAGAGACCATCGTCTTCTACGATAGGAGGAACATATACCTCCCAACTCCGACAGGAGGCGAGTACAGGGACTTCACCTACGGATACAAGTTTGACGTAGACCCCGCGGAGAACGCTGAGCTCCTCAGGCTGGCCCTTGCCAGCCTGATGATAATTCTCAGGAAGAGGCTCGGTATAGCCTTCGAGACCATAATGTACGATGTCGTCAAAGTCGGTGAGACGAAGTACTTCAACCTCCACGAACCCGAGTCAGCGGGTCTAATAGACAGCATAGACTGGGACACCGTTAGGAGGGCTGTTGAAGATTACACCTTCACACCGCTCGACAGAATACTGCTATCCCAGATAGACGAACTAGCGTACTCTACACTAGTCTCGTACGAGTTTAACTGGGAGGTCGTCAGGCAGGAGATCCTGAGGGCCGTTGATTACATTGTTGCCAAAAAGAAGCTCCCGCTTCTCGTGAGGGGGGTCAGGGTGAAAATCCCGAAACCTAGCAAGGCTTTGAAGATAGGCGCCCTCTACGCGTTTACGGAGGTGTCAGGCGAGGACTCCCCTAGACCGGTGATGATCGCGGGGCTCAGCTTCTTCGACGGCGAAGACGCGTACAACGTCGTGGAGTCCTACCCGCCAATACCCTACATTAAGCCGCCGGAGTCGTTAAGGTCTCTCGAGGCACTCATAGCCGAGA
>JAGDWK010000027.1 GCA_023256015.1 Thermogladius sp. | reverse complement strand
TGTCGAGAAACGCCCGCGAGAGAGCGCGTGGGTTCCTTTTCAGCAAGTTAATGAGAGAGCTCGTAGAAAGGGCCAGGGCCGCCCTGGGCAAGTAGCCCCCTTTACTTCCGGGCTAACCGTTATTTACTGGGGCGGACAATACAAGCGGGGGGAGGGCATGCTTTGAGGAGGACTCTGCTGGTCTTCATCCTGCTGAGCCTAGTGTCGCTAATGGCCGACGTGGTCTACGAGGGTGGCAGGAGCGTCAGCGGGGCTTTCCTAGAGTCGCTGAAGACGCCGCAGGTCATGGTCGGCTTGATAGGCCTCGGCGAGTTCGTGGGGACGTTGCTCAGGTTCCTCAGCGGCCTCCTCGCAACCTACATAGGCTCCTCGGCCGCGCTGTGGGCTCTAACGGTGACGGGCTACGCCGTGACGTGCCTGAGCATACCCCTCCTCGCGTTCGCCACCTCGTGGTGGCAGGCCGTCCTGCTCTACACCGTGGACAGAGTGGGTAAGGGGCTGAGGACGCCGGCCAGGGACGTGATACTCTCCGAGGTAGCGGAGCCGTTAGGTGTAGGGAAGGGCTTCGGGGTACACGAGCTCCTCGACCAGGTAGGGGCCTTCGCCGACCCCCTAATAGTGGTGGCGGGCCTCAGCCTAGGTGGTTACCCGCTAGCCTTCAGCCTCTTGTTCGCCCCGGGCCTAGTCGCCATAGCGCTCGTGGTCTCCTCGGCGGTTCTCTACCCTCGTGTGAGGAGTGTGGTGAAGAGGAGTGTGAGGGCGGGCATGAGGGAGCTCGGCCAGAGGTTCTGGCTCTACACCGCCTCGATCAGCTTTCTCGGCCTCGGCTTCATACACTGGTCCGTGGCGTCCTACCTCTACAAGACATGGGGGCTCATGAGCGACGTTGAGGTGGGGCTAGCCTACACAGCCGCCATGCTCGTCGACGCTGTAGTCGCAGTCCCTCTCGGGGTCCTCTACGACAAGTACTCGTTCAAGACCCTCCTCGTACTCCCAGCACTCTCGTCGCTGTTCGCGCTCCTCCTCTCCTCGAGGCTCAGGGTGCTAGCCCTCCTGTCCTCACTGGCTTGGGGTATCGTGATGAGCGGCGAGGAGAGCATTGTGAGAGCAGGGCTGGTCGGGGTGGTGGACAGGAGTCTCAGGCCCCTGGCCTACGGGCTGCTCAGCGTGCTCTTCGGCCTCTCCTGGATGGTAGGCGGCTTCGTCGTACTCGTGCTCGCCGCCTCCTCCCCGAGCCTAGTGGCGGTCTTCAGCCTCCTCTCGAACACTGTTTCGGCAGTCTTACTGCTACGCCTCGTCCGGCTCGAGAGCCGGGGGTGAGGAGTAGGACAGGCGACGTCCGTTGGGGGACCTCCTCACCGCTCGGCCGCTCGACGGCTCTTCATCCAGTGTTGAAAACCCCTTTCCGAGGATTTAAAGGTCCCCGCCGGCCAGGCTACGGCAAACCTCTCTCAGTGTAGCGGACTCGACCACGACGTAGTACTCCTTCCCGCTCGCACCGACCTCCACAGCCCTTAGGAGGGCTCTCAGCTCCTCCCCCGGCATACACTTGAGTAGGTACTCGAGGGCCCGGCTCAACTTGTCGAAGTCGGCTGTAGGAGTGAAGCGCCTGTACAACCCGCGGAGCGATATGGTCACCCTCTTCTGCCCCGTTACCTCCACAGCCGAGACGAGGGCTCGGCAACGAGACGACAAGTAGTCGTGGAGGGCTTTCACGACCAGTTCTTTGGCTTCCGAGACCAGCTCCTCGCGACACTCCGAGCTCACCGCACACCCCCTCACCCGCTACTACACGGCTAAGCCCTACCCCGGACTCGAGAGCGCGGTGTACATAGCCGAACGTCTACTACATACCCGTTTATATATCCTCCCAGTAATAGTTGTTAGGTAGGTTGAACAAAAGGTGTTAGCATGTTCCGTGTGACGATGAAGGAGGACCTGAACGAGCAGGACTACTACCTTGAGGTGGAGGCCCCCCACGTCTCCAGGCACTGGAGGCCAGGCCAGTTCGTGATAATCGTGACCCACGAGAGGGGTGAGCGCGTCCCCATGTCGGTCGCAACTATCAACGGTGGTAGGGTGGGGATGTTCATTAAGAAGCTAGGAAAGACCTCGGTTGAGCTCTACAGAGATTTCAAGGTGGGGAGCTCGCTGTACGCTGTAGCGGGCCCTCTAGGTAGGCCCCTGAAGCTGGAGAGCTACGGGACAGTCGTGCTGGCGTCAGACGCCGTCTGCGGCCACGCCGAGCAGCTGGGTCTCGCCCAGGAGCTCGCCAAGCTGGGCAACAAGGTGATATCGATCCAGACCTTCAAGACCGAGAAGGAGGTGTACCCCGAGAAGTACTTGGCCAAGAAGTACGTTGACGAGCACTTCATAACGACACTAGACGGCACGGCCGGGTACAAGGGGCACTACATCGACTTGCTGAGGGAGCTCTTGGCTCGCAGGGAGGTGAAGGCCGTCTTCGCCGGGGGTGTTCTGGCCAACCTCAAGAAGCTCGCCGAGGCGACGGCGGGGCTAAACGCGAGGGTCTACGCTCTCGTTAGGACGATAATGGTGGACGGGACGGGGATGTGCGGGTCTTGTAGAGTCAGGTACAACGGGGTGATAGCCTACGCGTGTAGAGACGGCCCCTGGTTCGACGCCAGGCTGGTCGACTGGGACGACGTCCTGAGGAGGGACGCGAGGTTCAAGAAGGTCGAGAAGATCGCACTGGACAAGTACCTGGCGAGGTGAGCTGTCTTGTCCCGAGTGGTCAAGAAGAGGTTTACACCTAAGGTCCTGCCCGTAAGCGAGAGGCTGAGGAGCTTCGGCGAGGTGGTCTTGGGCTACGACTACGAGACTTCTGTTAGAGAGGCCTCGAGGTGCCTCCGCTGCCCCCTCTGGTTCGCCCCGTGCTCGAAGGCGTGCCCGTTGAGGGTCAAAGTCCCGGCCTTCCTAGAGTACATTGTCAAGGGGGACCTCGAGGCGGCCGCCAGGAAGGTCTACGAGGACAACCTCTTCCCCTCCATAACGGGCAGGGTCTGCCCCCAGGAGTGGTTCTGTGAAGGCAGCTGCGTAGTCTCCAAGATAGGCGAGAGCGTCTCCGTCGGCCTCTTAGAGAGGTACGTCGGAGACTACGCGAGGGAGAACGGACTGGACGAGAAGATCCTGGCCGAGATGGTCTCTAAGAACAGCGGGGTCAAGGGGAGGGTAGCGGTGGTAGGCTCGGGCCCCGCCGGGCTGTCAGCGGCCGGCTGGCTTAGGTTGAGAGGTTACGAAGTCGTCGTATACGAGGCCCTCCACAGGCCTGGGGGTGTGCTGGCGTACGGGATACCCGAGTTCAGGTTGCCCAGGAGCGTCCTAGACCACGAGATCAAGAAGGTCGAGAACCTAGGCGTCGAGATAAGGCTGAACCACGTGGTGGGGAAAACCGTGCTGCTAAGCGAGCTATTGAGCGAGTACGACGCCGTCTTTATTGGCAGCGGCGCCGGTACACCCAAGCTACTCAACATCCCGGGCGTCGACTTGAACAACGTCTACACGGCTAACGAGTTCCTCACCAGGGTCAACCTGATGAGGGCGCACCTCTTCCCAGAGTGGGACACACCGATCAGCGTCGGGAAGACCACGTTGATAATCGGGGGAGGTAACACCGCCATGGACGCGGCGAGGGTAGCTCTGAGACTGGGCAGCAAGCCGGTCGTCGTCTACAGGAGGGACAGGGAGGACATGTTGAAGACGGCTAGGAGGGACGAGGTGCTGCACGCGGAAGAGGAGGGCGTGGAGTTCAGGTACTACCTGCAGCCGGTCGAGTTCCTCGGCGACGAGAACGGCTTCGTTAAGGCTGTGAGGTTCGAGGTAATGGAGCCCCTCAACGAGCTCGACGAGAGGGGCAAGAAGAAGATCGTCGGGACGGGTAGGTACGTCGAGATCCCCGCGGACACGGTGGTCATAGCGATAGGGCTGGAACCCAACAGGTTGCTCATGGAGGAGAGCGGGCTGAGGTTCAACGAGGACGGGACGATAGCCGTAGACGACCACCTCATGATGAGCCTGCCCGGCGTGTTCGCGGGGGGCGACGCTATAAGAGGCGAGTCGACGGTCGTCGAGGCCATGGCAGACGGGAAGAGGGCTGCGGAAGAGATAGACCTGTACGTGAGGAGGAAGAAGGGGCTAGCGTAGGGCACTTTTCTCGTACAGCTCTCTATTGAGTATTTTTGTCAATACCATCAGGGTGGCCAGCCTCGACAGCTCGGACCTCACTACGACGTGCCTGGTCAGGAGCGAGATGAAGCCGGTCTTCTCCCCTATGTTCTCCGTCTTGTAGAGGTTGTCGACGATCTCCTCCAGCTCCCTGAACCTCCCCGACAGTATCTCGTCGACGAACCACGTCGGGACTGGGAAGGAGGGGGAGAACCCTAGCGACTCCCCGAGCTCCCTCGAGATGACGTACGCGGCCTCGACGTCGAAGTAGGTCGAGCCAAACCTGTAGAAACCCGCCTCGACACCCGTGCTGAAGTCGCAGTCCCCGCTCATCGCCAGCCTCGCCCGCAGCTCCGCGCCCCTGACGATCACGTCGAGGCCGATCGGCTGTGGCGGCAGGCCGGTCTCCACCTTCACTGCTCTAACGTCGGAGACGGGGAAGTAGCTCTGGAAGGCGCTCACGACCCCCCGCACCTTAGACGGGTTCACGCTACCTATGCACAGCCTGATCCCCAGACACTACCACCCGGGGTCAGGCGCTCTTCGCCCTCTCTGCGTAGAAGGC
>JAGDWK010000041.1:20028-26281 GCA_023256015.1 Thermogladius sp. | reverse complement strand
GTAGACGGTGTCTAGGTCGAAGTAGGCCGTTATAGACCCCTCCGGGCACTTGCGTAGCGCGATCTGCCGGCCGAGCCCTCTACTAGACTTGTACCTGTAGAGCTTCAAGTTGAAGTCTCTCTTGAGCTCGAGGAGCTTTTCCCACGTTCCGTCAGTTGAGTAGGAGTCTACGACCACTATCGTGTAGTTTGGTCTGTAGACCGACTTGATCGACTCCTCGACGTAGCGGGCGTTGTTGAAGACAGTCCCGTAAACGCAGACGTCGGCCATGGACCACGCCTCTAGTCGACCCTGCCCTTGTACCCCGCCACGTCGGGGCAGACCTTGGAGTAGAGGGCCTCGAGTAGCTCGGCGTACTTCAGCCCGTGGTCGGGTAGGACGACTACCACGTCGCCCTCCAGCACCCCTCTACGCGTGAGCTCCTTGGTCGCCCTGAGTACTGCCCCGGCGCTCAACCCGACCAGCAAACCCTCGCTCCTCGCCAGGGCGACCACCTCCTGGAACGCCTCGTCTAGGCTCACCTCTAGGACCCCGTCTACACCCGCTAGCTGCACCCACTTCATCCCCGTCTCCACCCTCCTCATGCCCGGTATGAAGTCGCCTCTCGCGGGCTGGACGCCGAACACCTTCACGTCTCCGAGCCTAGACTTGAAGTACACCGAGAGGGCGGACAAGTGGCCGGAGGTCCCAAGGGCCCCCACCACCCCCCTTATCCTCAGGCCCGACTGCGAGGCCTGGTAGTCGACCTCCTTCGCCGTGTACTGGAGGTGAGCTATGACGTTCAGGTCGTTCTCGAACTGGTCTGGGTGTAGCAGCCCCTCCCGCCTAGCCGCCTCTCTCACGTCGCCGAGGATCTCCGTGGTCAAGGCCCCCTTCAGCCTCGCGACCTCGGCCCCCATGAGCTCGAATATGTAGTCGACGCACCTCTGGGCTGTCTGGGGCAGGTAGACCTTGGCCTTCAGCCCGAGGTTGTTCGCGACCCCGACGAGCCCCAGCCCCGTGTTGGTCGACGTGGCCTCGACAACCTTGAGCCCGGGCCTCACACCGGGGTTGTTCAACAGCATGAACCAGGCTATCCTGTCCTTGATACTCAGGCTGAAGGGGTGGTACCACTCGAGCTTCGCCCAGACCCTCACCCTCCCGTCGCTGAGGCTCCTGAGCTTCACGAGCGGCGTCGGGGCGTCCCTCACGGCCAGGTCTAGCACGGAGTCGTAGACCCTCGCGGCGTCCCCCTTCACGTTGTAGTAGAAGTCGAGGGCGTCCAGGGACGCAGGCTCGTCCACGGGGACGAAGCGGGGGCCGAGAGACCAGAGCGCGGTGTACAGGGCGTCGTCTAGAGCCCTCAGCTCCCCGTCGACTGGTAGCGGGGGAGCCCTCCAGGAGGCTAGTATCTCCTTGATGTAGGGCAGGGCCTCCCCGAACCCGGCAAGCCTCCCCTTGACCGCCTTCAGCTCTACTAGCCTCACTCCACACACCTTCTCTAGCCAGTCTTACAGAGCACTTTTGGAGTATATAATGCAATGAGCCCTTTGAGGTTTACCGGTTGAGGGTTTTCGAGGAGAAGGGAAGATAATAAACTAGTACCCGGGGGTTTGTGTTGGAGTATTATGTAGGCGTGGATCTGGGCACTTCCTCTGTTAAGTTTGTCGTCTTAGACGAGTCGCTTAAAGAAGTGTACGCTTTATCACGCGACCTCAGAATAGGGTTCGCTAGCGATGGTAGCGTACTCTACGACCCGGAAGCAGTGTTAAGGACTGTCGAGGGCGAGCTGAGAGCTCTGTCCAGTAAACTGGGCGGAGACCTTTACGTGGGCTTCAGCGGGCACTCACCCTCGCTCGTAGTCATGGACGAACAGGGTAGAAGCCTCGAGACTATTGTATGGCTAGACACGAGGGCCAGTTCCGTGCTCGACGAGGCTGCTAAACTAATGGGGGAGAAGGAGTGGTACTACAAGACTGGCCTACGTCTATCCCCCATATTCTTCCCGGCTAAGATACTGTGGATTAAGCGGTTCAAGCCCTCCGTACTAGAGAGGGCGAGGTGGGTCGCCCAGTTCAAAGACTACGTAGTCTACAACTTAACGAAGCAGGCGTACACGGACTACTCGAGCGCCTCCGAGACCCAGTTGTTCAACATAAGAGGCTTCTACGACGACGAGATCCTGGGGCTCCTCGGGCTAGACGAGTCAAAGCTCTTCGAGCCGGCCGCCTCCCACACAGTCCTCCAACACGCCTCGAACCCGCGTACCTGGTTAGTCCTAGGCGGCGTAGACTCCGTCGTGGCAGCTTTGGGTGGAGGCGTCGTCGAGTCTAGCACGGCGTCCTTGTCGGCGGGGTCTTCTGCCTGCGTTGACATACCCGTTGCGAGACCAGTACTAGACTACGAGAAAGGTTTCGAGACCTACTACCACGTGCTACCCGGCTGGTTCGTGCTCGAGGCCTCGCTCCCGTCCGCGGGTCTCACGGTAGACAAGGTGCTCGAGCTCGCTGGTCTAGAGAGGGGCGTCGAAGAGGAGGTGGGCCTAGACAAGCCCTCAGGGCTGGTCTTAGTACCCTACTTGACAGGCTCGCGCAGCCCGGACTGGGACTCGTCAGCGAGGGGGCTGGTCTACGGGCTGAGCCTCTCGACGACGCGGCTCGATCTACTCAAAGCGGCTTACGAGGGGATAGGTTTCTGGGCGAGAGAGGTCTTGGAGTTATCGCGTGGACTCGGTTTAGAGGTGAGACAAGTAGTCGTCTCGGGCGGCCTGTCCTCTTCGAACCTCTTCAATACTATAACCTCGAGCATCCTTGGTCTAGAGGTCAAGAAGCCCCGCGTGAGAGACTTGTCTCCCTACGGAGCAGCTTTACTGGCCGCAATAGGCGCCGGGAAGATCAAGTTCAGCGACGTCCCTAGACTCATAGAGTTCGAGCAAGTGTATAGCCCTAGACCAGAGCTAGTTGTGGCATACAACGCGCTGTTCCAGGTATACAGAAAAATGAAAAGAGTATATAAGGAGCTTGGAGGAATAGTAGAGTAGGGTTGGTAGTTGTCTGTAGCCAGGAGAGTAGAAGACCTAATGCTTGAGGCGGAGTTCTACTGCAGGGTCAACGCGGCTCGTAGAACTATGAAGCTCAAGGACATCGCCAGCAACCTGGGTGTCGACTTGACCACGCTGAGCAAGTACGTTAACATGCACATAAAGCCTAGTAGGCCCAGAATGAGGGAGCTCGGTGAGAAGCTTAGGGACGTAGACTACAAGAGCGTGATCAGAGACTGCCTAATATGGCAACCATACCCGTTCCCAGAGATGAACAACCTGCTGTTCAAGTGCCACGAGCTCCTCGACTGCGCGGTCTACGAGTTTCTCAAGGAGCTCGGAGGGGTGGGCTTCGACTACATCCTGACCGTAGAGGGCGGGGGTTTAGCACTAGCCCAAGCCATAGCTTCACGCCTCAAGCTACCTGTCGTCTACGGCCTGAGGGACATTATCATAAGGGGCGGCCACAGTATGCCCTACAAGTATACGCCGGTCTACGCGTGGGGGCCCAGGATCAAGAGGTACATCACCCTACCCCTCGGCAGAGAGCTGAAGAACAAGAGGGTAGTGGTCGTAGACGACATAGCGTGGACAGGGGCTACGGTAATGACTCTAGCAGAGTACGCGGCTCGTAAGAAGTGCGATGTCGTAGGCGTCTTCTTGCTAGCGACCTTTGGGGACGTCTATGAAAGGCTCGTCGGGAAGTTGGGGAACAGACTAAACGTTGTCCTGATACTACCTAATGAGGCCAGGAAGAGTGTAATGAGCGAGTTTGAGTTCATATAGTTTCCCCATATCCTCCAAAAAACGGTACCCTCTACCGGGTTTCACGGTTAATACCAACCTGAATCAATACGTGTTGCAGTAGAGGCGATGCGCTTGACTAAGATCCTTGAAACTATCGAGAAAAAGCTAAAGATGATACCAGACCCGCAGGAAATCCTGAATAAAGCTGTGATGTGGGGGTTCGGCCCCAGGTCGCTGGAGTTGCTGAGGAGAGCGCTCGAAGTAGAGTCTCTTGGAGCAATGCCCTTCAGCATGTACGACGCACCCCCTATAGTTGAGGAGGCCGTAGATGACGCCATTATCGTCGACGCAGATGGTAAGCGCTACATCGACATGATGGCCGGCTTTGCGGTCAGCAACGTGGGCCACCACAGGAAGGAAGTACTGGTAGCCATTGTAGAGCAGTTCAACAGGCTAGTCCAGTACTCGGAGATGCTCAGCGAGGTTAGGATTAAGCTCGGCGAGAAGCTCGTCCAGATAACGCCCGGCTCTTTCAAGAAGAAGGTGTTCTACGGTTTAACAGGCTCTGACGCGAACGAGGTGGCTATAAAACTGGCCAGGTACTATACCGGTAGACCGATCATAATAACCCAGTGGGCGGACTACCACGGCAGGACGATCGGGACAGTGCCTTTCACCACCAGCTTCTCGACGTGGTCGCAGAACTACCCCTTAATGGGTGCCGACATGAACGTCGTGAGGATACCCTTCCCCTACTGCTACAGGTGCCCGTGTAACCCGAAGGCGGAAACGTGCGAGGAGTGCGCGGAGGACTGCTTGTACATTGTCGAGTACATGTTCACCCACACCTACTACGGCCTGAGAGACCCGTTCAGCAAGTCGACTAATGTAGCGGGATTCCTGGTAGAGCCCTATCAGAGCGCGGCGGGCTACATGATACCCCCAGACAACTGGTTGCCAGGCTTGTACAAGCTGGCCAGGGAGTACGACGCTCTCTTCATGGTCGACGAGATCCAGACCGGGTGGGCTAGGACGGGGAAGATGTGGGCTGTAGACCACTACCCGGGCGTAGAGCCCGACTTGGTGATGGTGGCCAAGTCTATAGCCAACGGTCTCCCCTTCTCCGCCGTAATAGGGAGGGCGGAGATAATGGATAGCTGGGGGCCCGGCGCCCACTCGAGCACTTTTGCGGGGTACATGCTCGGTTGTGCGGCAGCGCTAAAGACTATAGAGATAATAGAGAGGGAGAACCTGGCGTACCAGGCTAAGGTCAAAGGAGAGAAGTTCCTGAAAGGTCTCCAAGACCTGATGCAGAGGCACCCAATACTAGGCTACGTCGAGGGAAAGGGCCTGTACATAGGCGTCGAGTTCGTCAAAGACAGGCAGAGCAAGAAGCCGGCTACCGAGGAGACTAAGTGGATGACCATGAGGCTGATGCAGAAGGGTATGCTAGTCAAGAGAGCGGGCTACCTAGGTAACAGGTTCGCCCTATCACCACCGCTAGTGATAAGCGAGGAGACGCTGAACAGGGCCCTGGAGATCTTCGACGAGGTGTTCTCGGAGGCCGAAGAGAAGTTTAACATAGGGTGAGTTTTTGCCCCAGCTAAAGATACTCTACGCCTCCGACTTCCACGGGTCTACAATAGTTTTCAGGAAGTTCGTCAACGCGTCGCTAATGTATAAAGTAGACTACTCGATCTACGGTGGAGACATAAGCGGCAAGTACTTCGTCCCCATACTGAGGAGAAAAGACTACTTTGAAGCCTACTATCTCAACAAGAAGCACGTGATGAAGGAAAACGAGTTGCAGAAATTTGTGGAGAAAATAGAGAATAGCGGCGGGTACACGATAGTCGTCGAAGAGAACGAGTATGAGAAGATAAACACTGACCAATCGTACGCAGACCGGGTCTTTAAGGAGCTGATGGAGAGCAGGTTAAAAAGCTGGCTAGTATTCGCCGAGGACAAACTCAAGGATAAGGATATCCAACTCCTCCTCCAGCTGGGTAACGACGACGAGGAGTTCTTAGCCGGCGTTATAAAAGAGCTAGAGTCGAGTAAAGTAAAGTATGTCGAGAACAAGATCGAGACTTTGAAAGAGGGATACGAACTCGCCAGCCTCGGCTACGCTAACATAACACCGTGGAAGTGTCCGAGAGACGTAGAAGAGCCTATACTAGAGGGCATGTTGACCAAGCTTATGTCCCAAGTACAAAGCTTCGAGAAGACGATTCTCAACACTCACTGCCCCCCATACAATACAAACATCGACCTCGCTCCTAAACTAGTAGACTTTAAACCGGTTATTACGAGCGGGGGTGTTGTAATGGAGCACGTGGGCTGCAAGTCTGTCAGGAATATCATCGAGAGATACCAGCCGTTAATCGGGCTACACGGGCACATACACGAGTCTAGAGGGGTTGACAAGATAGGTAGAACGCTCGTCTTAAACCCTGGTAGCGACTACAACGTAGGGGTTCTTAGGGC
>JAGDWK010000041.1:14179-19928 GCA_023256015.1 Thermogladius sp. | reverse complement strand
AAAGAGGAAACATATAGGTAAAGGTAACACTGGTGAAGACTATTGGCGACGAGAGAACTATATGTTAGAAAAGCATCTGGTCTTGTAAGGGCGATGAGTGCTTTCGACGCAATGAACTTGAATGTCTCTATGTGTAGCCCACCGCAGGGGGTTCTCTGGGCTTGGACATTCGGCCCAGCTATGATACTCGGTGTTCAGCTAGCCTTATCGTACTTCCTAGGTATATGGGTTGTCCTTGTGAGCGGCGCGCTACTATACGCTCTGTGGATGGTAGCGATCCCCAGGTCGGGGGGAGACTACGTTTGGTTTAGTAGAGCGGTACACCCTGCCTTCGGCTTCGCCGTGAACTGGTTTTTCTCGTTTGTCTTCTTGAACTGGTACGCCATGAACCTACAGACCATGGGGCCTTTCTGGCTAGCCCCAGTATTCTACACTCTAGGCTACAAGGAGTTAGCCGACTGGACCTCCTCGTGGATCGGCTCCGTTATAATAGGCACCCTATTCAATATAGCTTTCACGCTACTCTTACTATACGGGATTTCCACTTACAGTAAATTATGGAAGTACTTGTTCTTCATAGTCCTGGCTGGTTCAATAGTATACGCGGCAATACTCTACCTTACTCCGAGGGAAGTCTTCATAACGCGCTTCAACGTAGTCTCTAGTATCAAATACAACGAGATAATAGACATCGCCCTGAAAAACGGCTGGGTTACAGGTTGGACTATAACAGGAGTATTAATGGGTCTGGTATTCCCCTTGCAGAACTATAACTGGGCCGGGTTCCCTGCGTACGTCGCTGGCGAGGTAAGGAGGGTTGAGAGGTCCGCGTGGATCGGGATCGCGGGCGGACTAATTGTAATGGGGCTATGGTACAGCCTGCTCGGTTACAGCATCTACCACGTTGCCGGGCTAGACTTCCACAACGCTCTCGCCTACATTTACAACAGGGTTCCCGACAAATACCCGTTGCCGATACCACCCTACCCCCAAACATACCTCTGGATACTCTACCCCGACTTAGTCTGGCTGCAGGTTCTAGTAGGATTCCTGTGGTTCTTGTCGAACGTTTACCTGACTCCACCCAACCTCCTGATATCCTCGAGGAACATGTTTGCCTGGTCGTTTGACAGGCTACTCCCCACGAGACTGACGAAGGTTAATGAGAAAGGCGCCCCAGTCTACACGGTAATAGTGTCGGCTATAATAGGAGAGCTCATAATGATGTTCGTGGCCTCTGCAACATACCAGGTCATGATAATGAACACATTCATAGTAATGATGGTAGTCTTGGGGCTAGTAGGGCTAGCCAGCTTCGTCTTCCCCTTCGTGAAGAGAGAGATGTATGAGATGTTTCCCGACCAAGCGAAGATCAACATAGGAGGCTATCCGTTGATATCTCTAGCAGGCTTAACCACAGCGATAGTAGCTTTCTGGGGCGCCTACTCTATGGCCTCGGCCCCAGCCTTAGGCGGGCTTAGCACGGCTTCACTGATATTCAACATAGCCATACTACTAGCTTCCATCCCAGTGTATGTAGGGGCGTACTTGTACAACAAGAGAGTACTGGGACTAGACATCACACTACTATTCAAGGAAATACCGCCGGGTTAATCACGCAAACTATTTTTTACCCTACCACGCATTCTTAATAAGGTGAGAGGGACATGATCACTTCTTTTGACGAGAAAATCGTCGAGAAAGCCCAGGAGATAGTTGAAAAAGCTAGCTCAAGAGGGACCATACTCAGGATAATCGGTGCGATCGGCATATACCTCCATATTAGAGACACACCCGAAGCGTTGAACTTCTATACTAGTACTCCCCGTTTAAGCGAGAAACAGACACTGTTCACAGATATAGACCTGGTTGCCTATAGTAAGCAGCGCAAAGACGTCATGAACTTCTTCGAGAAAGAGCTTAAGTACTCGTTTAACCCCCGCCTACAAATGATATTCGGGGGTAAGAGACTACTTTACATGGACCCCCACGACGGTTTCAAAGTTGACGTTTTCTTCGACAAGCTAGAGTTTAGCCACGATGTTCTCTTCGGTAGTGAACCGGGTAAGGGAAGACTTGAACTAGACTACCCTACTATAACACCAACAGACCTACTACTCGAGAAACTCCAGATCCACAACATAAACTTCAAGGATATAGTCGACATAACAGCCCTCTTGCTGTCACACGAGGTCGGAGAACGCCAGGAGGCGAACGTGATCGATGCCAGGTACATAGCTAGCGTACTAAGCGACGACTGGGGGTTCTGGTATGATGCGATGGAGAACCTTAAACTCGTAGAGCAGTACGCCCAAGGCTTCCTCGACAAAGGAGTTTTAAGCCAGCGCCAACTCCAAACCATCAAATCGAGAATCAACAGGATCAGGGAGGTAGTTGACGCTACTCCGAAATCGAAGAACTGGCTGAAACGCGCCAAGGACGGCACTAAGAAGCCGTGGTATAGGGAGGTAGAAGAGTACATTTAAGTTATACCAAACCCTTCGCTTTACTACAGGCCCCTGTCTAATCCTGTCATGCCTAGCCTGTCATGGGGGCGTCAACATAATTTCTTCTATTACCCCCTTCTTACACCACTCTCTGCTCCTCACGAACTCGTAGAACGATCTAATGTCTGCTCTACCTCTCCTCGCGAGGTAGTTCCTGATCTTGCTCTGTATTACGCTGTGGAACTTCGCGTCGAGAATATCCGACAAACCAACAACAAGAGACTCCAAACTCGTGTAGCCGTAGTAGCCGTGTAACTCGGTGATACACTTAGCCAGCTCGATGAGCCCCTCGTTCACGAGTATCTCACCCGAGAGCCTCGCGTCGTGGGGGTAGTACTGCTCGCACCTCTCTACCATTACCCCGTTGTACTTGAACTCTAGAACCTTGTACAAGTCGTGTAAGATAGCGCACGCGAGGACGAGGTCCCTATTAATGTCGAAACCGTAGACTTCCTTGAAGAGGTCTGCTATGTACACGGATATGTGCGCCACGCTAATAGTGTGGTCTAGCAACCCGCCCGGGTAGGAGTGGTGCTCCTCGATCTCGCCTGGAGCCTCGTCAAAACTCACACAGACACTACTAGCTGAACTAAGAACTCTATCCAAGTACTTGTAAACTAGCCCCCTAAGTCTCTCGTCCTTTATGGCGCCTGCTAGCATGTATAAAACCCTTGCCTTATCCATTAGAACCCCAATTACGCATCAACCTAGCTGCGCTTAAAAGAGTTCTTGAAATCCTGGTTTCAACTAGACATAAGTCCCATTTTCTTGCAATCTTATATAGAACCCCAGCTGAGTATAATCAAGGAGAGAAAGTAGAAGCAATGGGTGTTTGTATGGAGAAGTGGAAGCTAGTATCACTTATCTTAGTACTGATAATAATAGTGGAAACGATAGCGTTTGTATTACTATATAAGCCCGCCCCAGCGCCCGCTGCATTACCTCCCCCACCTACCCGGTACGACCAGATAAGCCAAGCCGACCTGGTCAGGTACGCTCTTCAGGAAGGTGTAGCTCTTAGTTACGGTATGCCGCCGGGCTGGGCTCACTATGGTATTGCGTGGAAGACCTTCACCGAAATCTACGGTATTCAACACTCCGACACAGACATGGGTAGCGCTGTAGTAGTTGCAACGCTGGAAGCTGCTAAGGGACACCCTGACGCCGACGTAGCAGATCTGGCTATTCCATACGCGATAAAGGCTGCTGAAGAAAACCTCACGGACTGCTATATACCCCCCCACTTTGATGCTGTGCCCGCAGTCTTTAAAGACCCTAATGGGTGCTGGATCGCCCCCTATTATGGTACTATCGCATTCGTTGTAAACGTTGACTACCTGAAGGCTAGAGGCGTCCCCATTCCCAAGTCGTGGAAGGACCTATTGAACCCTGTCTATAAAGGAATGATAGTCTACCAAGATCCGACTAAAACCGCAACTGGCTTAATAACCATTATAGCAGCAGCTTATGCTAATGGGGGCGATATAAATAATTGGAGACCCGGCCTAGATTTCATCAAGAAACTGCATGAAATAGGCAATATAAAGTACGTCCCACCGCTTGTTCCAACAGCTGATTACCAGAAAGGCGAGGTCCCAATCTTAATCAACTTCGACTACAACGGTCTAACATATAAGTACTCACCAGGGTTCCCGAATACGGAGGTCATCATCCCCGAGGATGGAACCGTAAGTAGAGCTGGTGCCATGATAATAGCTAGAGGAGGACCTCACCCCTTCGCCGCCAGACTGTTCTTCAACTTCATAATGTCAGACCTAGGTTCGCTCTTGATAACACTGGCTTTCGCCAAACCATCTAGGACAGACTACACGCCGCCGGCCTTTATTCAGCAACTCTTCCCGCCTGCCCAAGCATACGCTAAAGCCGTGCCTATCGATGAAAGAGCGCTATCGAAAGTCCTGCAAGACGTTTCAAATGCTTGGCAGTCCGAGGTGTTGCCAATAGCTTCCGCTATAATGCCGGGCTTCAAAGCGTCTCTCGGCGACCCTCTGGAGAAAGACCCGTCATTGAAGATAAACCCGTACCTCTTGCAAAAAGCGCTGCCTCTGATCGAGGAATACGTGAAGAACATGAAGGTAGCTGGGTCGGCTAATACGGCCTTACCTGGTCTACTAGTCAACACCGGTCTTATGCTACCAGCTGTATCGCTGATACTCCTGGATGTTGAAAAGCTGGGTAAACTAGTTTAATAGTAGATTGAGGAGGGATACAAATGGTTAACCCGTATATAAAGAGTTTTTTGCTAGACACCCTACTGTTGCTTCCTTTCATGCTCATACTCGTCTTCTTCATATTTATACCTTTCAGTGTTTCCCTCTACTATAGCCTATCAGATCAGTCCGGGTCTTCGCTCACTTTAGGTAATTTCATCAGGATATACTCTGATCGATCGTACCGCGACGCTATAAGAAATAGCATAGTGATATCTCTAGAGTCAGCTGTTTTAAGCACTCTATTCGGCTCACTACTAGCGTACGCCTTCACGTTCTTGTCTCCAACGGTGAGAGACATCATAAGATCGGTTCTCCTACTACCTATAATCTACCCTGGCCTCGTCATAGCCTTCTCTCTCGTCATACTCTTCGGTAGTTCAGGTGTAGTAACGAGCATGCTCCTCAAGTACTTTGGAGTGTATTTACCGGGCATTTTCGACGTAAGGAGTTACAATGGTTTGATACTCGCATACCAATCTTTCCTGGTAGGATTCACGTCTATAACGTTGAGTGGAGTGTTCCTGTCACTAGATAGGTCGATTATAGAGGCTTCTAGGAGCCTGGGAGCCGACGTATTTCAGACTATTTTCAGGGTAGTTCTACCCATAGTTGCCCCGGGACTCATAGCGGCTTTCATTCAAGCTTTCATTATTGCAATTAGCGGGTATGGCACCGCCCTCGCTCTTGTGGGCGGAGGAGGAAACCTGATAACTCTAAGGATCATAATGTTGATTAGCGACGTAGAATATCAGCCTCACCTCGCAAGCGCGCTTGCCATGAATATAGCTATAATAACGATCCCTCTGGCGTTGGTTTACAATAGGCTTCTAAAGAAAGTAGTAGGTGGGGTAGTTTGAGTCTATCAGATTTCGTATACGTGGTCGCTAAAGCAGTTAGTTATTTAACGTTGGTGTTAGTAGTGGCATACATATTCCTGGTATCGTTTATACCGGTTATAGGGGCGTTCGCCTTAAAATGGGAGCTCTCCATCTTACCCGAGGTCTGGAC
>JAGDWK010000041.1:12029-14079 GCA_023256015.1 Thermogladius sp. | reverse complement strand
TACTTGTTCTTGAGAGAGAGGAGTAGGTGGGTGTCAACTTTCATCGAGGTCGCGGTGCTCATACCCCTTATGCTCCCGGCAATACTGCTGGCTCTCGCGATATACGAGGTGTACAGGCCGACGTTCATCGGCGGAACGTACTGGATCCTCGTGTCAGCCCACTTAACCATCGTGTCGCCGTACGTCTTCAGGAACTTGTTCAGCGTAGCGAAGATGATAGACATGAAGACGCTTATAGAGGCGTCTAGGAGCCTGGGAGCGGGTGTTTTAACAACAGCTTATAAGGTCATTTTGCCGAACATATACCATGGACTGATCGGCGCCATGCTACTCGCTTTCGCAGTATCTTTTGGCGACTTCGAGATGGCTAACCTGCTCGCCCCGTGGCAGTACAGGACTGTGACCATCGCCATATTCCAGTACTTCTTTAAGAACGCCTGGAACGCGAGCGCGATAATCCTACTGGTGATCATCGTGAGCGTCATTACGTCTTTCCTAGTCGCGTACCTGTCTCGTAAGGCGATCGCGAGGTATATCGAGGTGGTCAGGTGAAGGAGGTCAGGTTGATCGGGGTAACAAAGACCTTCGGGACAACCGTAGCAGTCGACAATATAACACTAGAGGTGAGGAAAGGAGAGTTCTTCACTCTACTGGGCCCGAGTGGCTGTGGCAAGACTACCACCCTCCGTATGATAGCGGGTTTCGAGAAGCCTGATAAGGGAACCATATACATAGGCGAGCAGGTCGTCAACGACCTACCGCCGGAGAAAAGGAACGTCGGCTTCGTCTTCCAGAACTACGCGTTGTTCCCCCACATGACCGTCTTCGACAACATAGCGTTCCCGCTCAAGTTGAAGAGATACAGCCACGAGGAGATTAGGAGGAGGGTGAAGGAGCTCCTCGCGCTAGTCAAATTGGAGGGCATGGAGAACAGGTATCCTAGGCAACTAAGCGGAGGGCAGCAGCAGAGAGTCGCGTTAGCTAGGGCTCTAGCCAGAGAGCCAGACGTCCTACTCCTAGACGAGCCGTTAAGCAACCTTGACGCGCTGCTCAGGATAGAGCTTAGGAGAGAGCTGAAGAACATCCAGCGTAAGACCGGTGTCACGGCTATCTATGTTACTCATGACCAGGACGAGGCCTTTAGCCTGAGCGACAGGATCGCTGTAATGAACAGGGGGAGGATCGAGGTGCTAGGTTCGCCCGACGACGTGTTCGAAGATCCGAGGACGGTCTTTGTGGCGAGGTTCTTGAGGTATAAGAACATTTTCGAGGTGAAAGTGGGTGACGGCTATATTGAGATGTTTGGTAGGAAGTTTGAAACCAAAAGCTTCAATATACCGTCAACAAGCGGGAGACTGTACGTGGGTGTGAGGCCCGACGTCGTAGTCGTCTCGGTGACGCGCCCCGAAAAGCTCGAGAGCGACAAGATAGTACTAGAGGGAAAATTGGTCGATAAGTTGTTCTACGGTTCGGACACCGAGGTGTATATCGACGTCGAGGGCACGGAACTGATAACGTACGTCCCGACCAGCTTCGCGAACTCTATAAAGCCGGGTGACAAGGTATTCCTGACCATAGGTAAACGAGACATAAAGTTCCTCGTCGAGTAGCCCCTGTCCGTTGTCTACTTAAAGCCGAAGATCACCTTTTTTAAGAAGTCCTTGGCGTTGACCCAGAACTCATAGCCGCCCTCGGTGATTCTCTCGGAGAAAGTCTTCCCCACCTTCTCCGCGAACCTCCTACTGTGTACTAGGACTGGTAGTGGTCTATTCAGGTGATGCCCTGTCCTCGAGGAAGTCCAGTGATCGGCTGTTACGATAAGTGTGACGTCCGTGTCTGCTAGTGCGTCGTATAGCGGGCCTAGGAAGTACTCGTCTAATGTCTCGATGACAAATTTCTTTCTCAACGGGTCTCTGTCGTGGGCAGCGTCATCGGCCTCGTCCAAGTGCACGTACACGAAGTCGCACTCCCTCAGCTTTTCAGCCACTATACGGGCTCTCTCGTAGTAGTAGGCCCCCAAGTTCTCAAACGGCTCTACTAGTGGTAGTTG
>JAGDWK010000041.1:0-11929 GCA_023256015.1 Thermogladius sp. | reverse complement strand
CTCTCTCGTAGTAGTAGGCCCCCAAGTTCTCAAACGGCTCTACTAGTGGTAGTTGAAGAGGTCTTAGTCCCAGTAGCGTAGCGATACCCCTCTCGGTCGGTAACCTTGCTTGGAAACAGCCCTCTAACCCGAACAGGTCAGTGAACCTCTTCTCGATCCTAGGTAGCCTATTCCCCGGCTGCCTACATATGACAGAGTTTGCCGGCAACAACCCTTTCCTCCTCCTGAAGGTGTTTACCGGGTGATCCTCGAGCACTCTAATGACGTTCGTTGTGAACTCGTTGAGTAGAGCCGAGGCCCGCACAGCCGACTCGTCTTGGGACAGGGGTCTACAAGGCTTCAGGACCTTTTCCTCCCCCTCTCGCCAGGGGTCGGTATCCGATATCTGGTCGGATAACTCTATTTTCTCGTCCCGTAGTACTAAAACACCGACGTAGTCGACTATGTGCCTGAAAGCGAAGTCGGCGCCTACCAGCTTCACCTTGCTGTTTATGTCCTTCTCTAGGATCCTGGCCTCACCTCGCGTGAGTGACCTGCCGACTCTCCTGTCAACTATCTTCATGGTATGCGTATCCAGTGTAGCGAAGTTGCAGTGAAGCGCTAGGTTTCCATCAATAAAGTCTATCCCCTCAGCCACCACTTCCAGTATTGAGCGTGGTACCCTGGCCAGGTTTGAGGCTTCGAGACCCAGGAGGTTGGCTACTGCGACGTCGCTTGTGACTTCTCCTTCAACTACGTTCTCCACAACTCCGAGAACGGATCTCTCGGCGAGCCTGCGTAATGTCCTGGTCTCGGAAGCCTCGAGCGGCGTCTTACCCCCTAGAGACGGCGAAGGCTCGTCGAATAAGCCGTCTACAACGACCATCACCGCTTTCATAGAACTACCCCATCTTCTCGATCCGAGGTAGGCGCTTTAATAGTCGGTGTTAACCCGTTACAAGGCGGCCTTTCACGCTACGTTTCAAGAGCGTTTCCTGCTCCAGGGTTATAACAAGGCTAGGTAGACCCACCCTTTTTCATAGTACAGGTTGGGATTAATCCGTTGGAGGGGTTGTTTCTGTCGCTGGCGGTTCTCGCCTACTACAGTAGGAGGAGCGTGCAGGAGGAGGTCTTCGATTTCCTCAAGGGGCGCTGGGCTGGGTTGGAGGGGGTCGGCAAGAAGTGGGTTAGGTGGGAGGGCGACAGGCCCCTGGCTTTGTCGAGGCCCTCGGACGTCTACGCCTTGTTCTCCAAGTACGTCAAGCTGAACCCCAGGAGCGTCTACGGTAGTATAGAGGTGTTCAAGAGGCTGGAGTCTAGGCGCGACGTCGAGGACGACTACGAGCTCAACGTCGAGAGGGCGACCCCCTTCATAGACGTAGACCTGGAGGGAGAGGACTTCGGGGTGGCGTGGAGGAGGGGGGTCGAGGTCGTAAAGACCATAGTGGGCTTCCTCGAGGACAGGGGCGTCAAGGACAGCGTGTACGTCTTGTGGAGCGGTAACGGCTTCCACGTCAGGGTCAACGAGAACGCTATCGAAGACTCGCTGAGGAAGGCCAGCCCCGTGGAGGCGGCTTGGGCGCTCGTCGAGTACACTCTCGTAAGCCTGGAGGAGAAGTTGCTCGAGATTACAAAGGGCTGCGGCGGCTGCGTCAAGGTCGAGAACATCGTGAACCCGAAGAGGGTCTTCACAGCCCCTCTGAGCCTCCACAGGGAGAAGAACAGGGTAGCAGTCGCCTTCAAGCCAGGGGCAGTAGACGGCTTCGACCCCGAGTGGTCCAACCCCTCAAACCCCCGCCACGACCCACAGGCGTGGAGGAGCTTCAGGAGGGGGGAGGCGGACCCCCTAGTCGAGGAGGCCCTTAAAGCCCTCGGTAAGAGGGGTAGGGGCGAGCACACGAGGATCTCCGTCGAGAAGCCGGTGGAGAGGAGAGCGGAGGCAGCGCCGGCCCCCGAGGAGCCGGTCAACGTGCCTAAGCTGGGGAGGTTCCAGGTAATGGGGCTGCTGCAGGCGGCCCGCTACTACGTGTTGAGGGGGGACCTGGAGAAGGCGAAGAGCTGGGGCCTTAACAGGGCCATATTCTACGCGTGGGCGAAGTACTACGGTCCCTCGTCGAGGAGGCTCATGAACAAGGTCAGGGAGGCCTTTAGCGCCTCGGCGCGGAGCACCTACAGGGACGAGGAGCTTATCTGGGACTCGCTGGGCGGCGAGAGGGCGCAGGTCTCGCCCCGCGGCTACTACACAATGGGGGGAGTGGAGCAGACTCCCGAGGACTACGACAGGAACATAGCCCACAAGATCGAGGGGGCCGGGATCCCGTACGAGAAGGCCTGGCAGGCCGCCGTGGAGTACGTGAGGAGGTTCCCCGAGAGGGTCCTGCTAGACCCCCAGGAGTTCTACAGGAAGGCCTACGAGCCCGTGAGAGACAGGTTCGCCGAGCTCGTGCTCTCGGAGAAGAAGAGCGGGGGGAAGTAGGCGGGTAGCGCTCACGTTTATTAAACCCGTGAACACCCATGAAAATAATTAGGGCCCGTCGTCTAGCCTGGTATGGACGCCGCCCTCACACGGCGGAGGTCCGGGGTTCGAATCCCCGCGGGCCCACTCCCCGGGCCCTCTACTAGCAGGAGGCTATTCTAACGAGGCCCCCCACGACGTACCTCTCCCTGACGCTAGTCACCCTCACGACGGCCCTACACCCGCTGAACTTACTCGACTGGACGCCCTCCACGAAGACCACGGGCCCGTGCTTCACCGGGTACCCGTAGAACCTCCCGTTACTGTAGAGCAGGTAGACCTCCAGCTCGCTGCCGAGCAGGCTCTTCTTCATTGCCAGGTTGTACTCGTTGACCGCCCTCCTCAGCTCCTCCACCGCTCTTCTCTCGCTACCAGACAAGACCGGCCTACCCAGCTTCTCGAAGGCTGTGCCGGGGAGGGGTGTGTACTTGTAGAGGGTGATCTTCTCCACGCCGGTCTCGGACAGCGCCTTCAGCCCCTCCAGCGTCCTACGGTACACTCCCGCGTCCTCGAATGGGAGCCCGTACATCAAGTATACGTAGGGCCTCAGGCCCGCCTCCCGCAGGAGCTTGGAGGCCCTCACCACGTGCTCCAGCCCTATCGGCTTACCTAGTACGTCCCTGTTGTACTCGAGGTCGCCTGTCTCCAGCCCTATGTGGACAGTGGTGCCCCTCAGGTACTTGCCGAGGACTTTCGCCACCCCCTCGTCGACCAGGCAGGCCTTTATGTTCTCTATCATCAGGGCGCCCTCGCCGGTTTTGAAGACCCCGACGTCGCTGAGGGCGGAGAGGAGGCCCTCTATAGCGTCCACGTTGGCTGGGGGGTTGCAGGGGTCTGCTAGGACGCCCTTCACTAGCCAGTCCCTACCGTAGTCGAGGAAGTCGGGCGCGCTCAGCACAACCCTCCTAGCGCCGCTCTCGACCAGCCCCTCCACCTCTCTCCTCACGTACTCCACCGGGATCGAGCGGGCGGCGCCGAACATGTAGGGGACGCTACAGAAGCCGCAGCCGGGGGGTATGTCGACGGGGCAGCTCACCCTTCTCGCACTGTCCGGGTGGCGGCAGAGCATGCACTTGAGGCAACCGAGCTCCCCTAGCAGGGGCCTGTAGAAGTTGCTGCAGCCTCTCACCACCTCGACGTAGTACCTGTAGACCTTGACAGGCCTGTAGACGCGGTCGACTCTAGTCCAGTGCTCGAACCTCGTGATCTCCTCGACAGCCGCGTACAAGTGCGGCGTGGTCAGCTTGGCCCCGTTGCTCGACCTGTAGGCGAGGGCGGGGACCCCCCTGGGGTCGAAGCCCCCGGCGCCGCTCTCCCGCATCTTGTCTAGGAGGACGGGTAGGACGGGCTCGGCCTCCCCCAGCACCACGAAGTCGACGCTACCCACCGTCTCCAGTAGCCTCCTCCAAGAGAAGCTTATGGGCCCGCCAACCACTACCACGGCTCTACTGTTCCTCCTCTTGACGTAGTCCGAGAGGGCCCTCACAGCGCCGGCGTCTGTAGACATGGCGCTGATCATGACGACGTCCACCCTGTCGAGCCTAACTCCCCCGAGTAGCACGTCCTCGTAGGTGTGCAGCCCCACGCTGTAGCCCAGGGTAGCTACAATGCCCGCCACGACGCGGGGGCCCGCCCCCACGACGTCGAAGGTGGAGTACCTAGACCCCCTGCCCCTCGCTAGCGCGTCCACAACGGCGACTCTCATAGACTCACTTGGAGTTCTTTATATACCCTTTGACATGTAAAGTTACACGGGGTAAATAATGCCAGCAGAGACGTCGATAGCGGAGATGAACAGCATAGACTACCTGACCATGATGGTGAGAGACGTCGAGGACGTGCTGGCAGTACTAGAGGAGGCCGTGAAAGCCTACGCGGGGGGCAACAGCGTTTCGAGGGTCTACCCCAAGATAAGAGACCTAAAGAACAAGGTGGAGGAAGGCAAGGTCTTGATATTGGAGTACCTCATGAGGCTGGGGGAAGCCCTAATGAACGCCAGGTCTTACATAGCTGTGGCCCAGGGGCTGGACAAGATAGCCCAGTTGTCCGACGGCGCAGGGTACAGGCTCATGTTGCTGGAGGAGAACAACATAAGACTGGACAACAAGATAGTCGACAGCGTGGTCGAGCTGGTGAAGACCGCGAGGAAGCAGATGCTCCTGGTAAGAGACTCCCTGGAGAAGCTGAGGCTCAACCCCAGGAAGAGCTTGAGCAACTGCAGCGAAGTGAGCAAGCTAGAGGCTCTAGCGGACGAGACGTACCGGAACACCACCTTCAGCCTGTACACCCTCCACTCGGGGAACATAGTTGCCCTCATGGTCGGTAAGGAGATAGTCGACTTCGTCGAGGACATATGCGACTTCGCCAAGCTCATCGGTGAGGAGATACGGTTCCTAGCACTCCTGAAGACAGCGTCGACGTGACCAAGTGCTTCTCTATCCTGCTACACAACCGGGTGGTAGTACCCGACCCCGCCTGCGGCTCCGCGGTATACTGGAGCTCGTACTACGGCTCCCTCCTAGGGATCGAGAAGCCGAGGAGTAGGAGCGACCAGGCACCCCTAGAGCTCTCTCTCATAGAGGCGCTCTACCTACTCGAGAAAAACCTCCTGAGGGTCTACGCCGATAGAGGCGACGGGCCCACACCTCTCTCCCCGGAGGAGCTGTACTCGATCGGTCTAGAGAGGGTCAACAGGTTCAGGGAGCTCTACGCCGTCTACAAAGACTTGAGGGAGAGAGGGTTCGTCGTGAGGAGGGGCCTCAAATTCGGTTGCGACTACTTAGTGTACAGGCACGGGCCGGGGATAGACCACGCCCCCTACGGCGTCCAGGTGTACAGTAAAGACGAGTTGACAGACCCCATCGAGATAGTGAGGATGGGGAGGCTCCTCCACTCGGTGAGGAAGAGGCTCATAGTAGCGGTCGTCGACGAGAAGAACAATATCAACTACCTGTTGTTTAGCTGGTGGAAGCCTTAATAATATGGATAGACATGTTTCAAAACGTAGGGTGGGTAGCAGGGCTAGCCGTCGAGGTGCTTTTTATTGGCTTGGAGAAGACCCGGGAGAGAAGGGGGCTTCAACCCCAGGCAGCAAGCTGAGCGGCAGGTACCCATGCCGATAGACGACAAGTGCAACCCGTTGTGCCCGCTCTTCAAGTGCACGAGAAACGCGCTCTTCGTGACTACGAAGTCCTACAGGGGGAAGACGTTCAAGGTCGCGATGTGCAGGCTGACCGGCGGCGAGTGTATCGGGGGCGAGTGCCAGTACGCGTCCTGTAGGCTGAACGCGCTACTGCCGGACGGGAAGTGCGCTAAGGCGCTAGAGAAGAAGGTCAAGCCCGTCTCGGACGAGGAGCTCTTCAGGGAGATCCAGGCGATAGAGGACGTCGACGACAGGTGGCTGAGGTAGCCTAGCCCCCCGGAGACCACCTCCGGTAGAGGGAGTGCTCGACCCCCAGGGCGTCGAGTATTTTACCGACCACGAACAAGACCATGTCGTCGACGCTCTTGGGCTTGATGTAGAAGGCAGGCATGGCGGGGACTACGACAGCCCCCATCAGCGAGAGCTCGTAGAGGTTCCTCAAGTCCACGGGGGACAGGGGCGTCTCCCTCGGTACCAAGACTAGCTTGTTCCTCAGCCTCAGGACCCCCAAGGCGACGCGCGTGAGGAGGTTGTCTTGGATGCCGTGGGCTATCTTGGCGATGGTGCTCATGGAGGCGGGGACTACCACCATGTCGGTGGACACCAGGTTGCTACTGCTGGCTATCTCCGAGGAGAGGTCGCTGCTGGGGTAGACCCCGTCTAGGCCGCCGAGCCTGGCCAGGTACTCGGGCAGCTCTACGCCCTCCTCGAGGCGGGCCACCTCGGCGGCGTTACCCGTGTAGACGACGTAGACCTTGTCGTAGACCCTCCTGGCTAGGGAGATGTTGCCTAGGAGGCTCAGGCCGTACCTCACACCACTGGCGCCGGTCAAGCCCACTACGAGCGTCCTGGTGTCAGGCCTGCGCGGGGTCATCACGGATCAGGCCTTTCGAGCCACATCACTCAGTCACACTTATCCCCTCCTCGAGTAATATACCTTGACTACGAGGCGTCCGCTCTTGAGCTACGTCCCGCAGGGCATACACCCTAGGGTCTTCAACAAGATGATAGGAGACCTACGGGAGAGGGGCTTGTGGGCTGAGAGGCACTCGTACAGTATGAGGGTGATGTACCAGGGCAGGTTCGTGGCGAGCCTCCACTTCTACCCCGGCTACAACTTGGTAGAGGTCAGGGTCTACGCGGAGTCCAGGGAACTAAACGAGGCGGTCGCGCGGGAGATAGGGGGTGTAATAGCCAGGTACCTGCCCGGCTACAAGCTAGAGGTGAAGTTTCTCAGGTGAAGAAACGCCTCGACGACGCCTTCCTCAACCTGTTCATTATGGTGAGGCCGAGCCCCTGCTCGGGGAACCCCTCCGCGATGGCCACTCTACAACCCAGCTCGTCGATCTTCCTCAGGGCGCTGAAGAGGTTGTGCGCGACCTCGTAGAGGTTGCTCCTACTACCCAGGTTGAGGACCTCGGCGCCCAACCCGCTGTAGCGGGCCAGGGTCTCCTTCGAGGCCAGGACGCAGACCTTCCCCTCCTTGAACTCGCTCGCCAGCTCGGCCACCTTAAGGGTCAGCCTCGCGAGGCCGTCCGCGTCGTACCGGTCTGTCTCGACGAGGAGCAGCGGGGTCTCAGGGGCGTAGTGCCTGTACCTCATACCTGGGGCCAGGGCTCTCTCAGCCTCTGAGAGCCCGCGCGCGAAGCCCGGTACGTGTACTTTGACCCCCAGCACTTTCTCGATCTCCTCGACCGGGTAAGCGCCCGGCCTGAGCAGAACTGGGGGCTTCACGAGGAGGTTTACAATAGTCGACTCGACACCGTAGAGAGTCTCGCCGCCGTCTATGATCATCTCCACCTTGGAGTAGAGGTCTTCGACGACGTGCTCGCCCCTCGTCGGGCTAGGCCTACCGGACAAGTTCGCGCTTGGAGCGGCTATGGGGACCCCAGCCCTGGAGATCAGCCTCAGCGCGACGGGGTGCGCGGGCATCCTGACAGCCACCGTGTCAAGCCCGCCCGTCGCCTCGTAGGGGACTCTGTCCGTCTTCGGCAGTATGAGGGTCAGGGGGCCGGGCCAGAACTTCGACATCAGCTTGTAGGCCTCCTCGGGTATGTCCCTTGCGACCTCGTGCAGCATGTCGAGGCTGTCGACGTGTATAATAAGGGGGTTGTCAGCCGGCCTCTGCTTCACCTCGAAGATCCTGAGGACCGAGGACTTGTTGTAGGCGTTGGCGCCGAGCCCGTAGACCGTCTCGGTTGGGAAGGCGACGAGGCCCCCTCTCCGGATGACTTCGGCGGCCCTCTCGATCACTCCCTCGTCCGGGTTCAAGGGGTCCACTCTAGCCACGATAGTCATTCGCAACACCGCGGGCGCGTCAAGGTAAATACTCTTCTAGAACAAGAATACAGACAAGGGGGGTATAATCGGTGTCTACACCCGTTGAGAGGCTGTCGACGGGTGTAAGCGGAATCGACGAAATCCTGAGAGGCGGGATACCCAAGGGCTTCACAGTGGCCGTGGTCGGCGAGCCGGGTACAGGGAAGACCGTCTTCTCGCTACACTTCGTCAACGCCGGCCTCGTGAACGGCGAGAAGGCGATCTACGTCACTACGGAGGAGAGCAGGGCCAGCATCATAAGGCAGGCCGCCGCGTTCAACATGGACTTCCTCCAGGCCATAAACAGGGGCGACCTAGTAGTGATCGACGCGCTCATGGGGGATAGAGGGGACGCCTGGAGCCTGAGAGAGCTCGACGTCGAGGAGCTGGTGAATATGGTGATAGAGGCCAAGAAGTACCTCGGACACGGCCACACGAGGCTGGTCATAGACTCGATGAGCGCGTTCTGGCTCGACAAGCCAGCCATGGCGAGGAAGTACAGCTACCACGTGAAGAGAGTGTTGAGCAAGTGGGACTTCACGACGGTCCTCACGAGCCAGTACGCCGTGACGACGAGCCTAGGCTTCGGGTTCGGGGTAGAGCACGTAGCCGACGGGATAATAAGGTTCAGGAAGAGGCTTGTCGGCGGCTACCTGAAGAGGTTCATAGTCGTCGAGAAGATGAGGCAGACAGACCACGACAAGAGGGTCTTCGAGATCGACATCGTGGACGGGAAGGGGATGGTCGTGGTCGGGCCTTACGCTCTCTCGCGCGAAGACTTCGCGTTGCCAGCGTCGGTCATGAGGAAGATGTTGGAGGCCGAGCTGAGAAAGAACCTCGAGCTCTACGGTGAAGAGGAGCTAGAGGAAGAGTAGCCTACCGCCGCCGTAGTCCCCGAGCCTGATACCCGGTTTGTAGTCCTCTGGTCTAACCCCCGTCAAGAACTCGAACATCTTACAGGCTATGTCGTGTGCCACCTTGTGGAGGTCCTTAGCCGGCTTCTTGAGCATCTCCTCGAGGTCCTCCCAGCTCCTCCCCTGGAGTGCCTTCGTCAAGAGGACGAACTCCTCGAGGCGTGTAAGCTGGGGCCTCGACCCGGCCGGGAGCGAGAAGTAGAGGTTGGCTAGTTTAAACATGAGGTCTGCCGCCGCCTCGAAAGTCATAGGGCCCAGGCAGTAGACCCAGAGCCTGTCCAGCTGTATAGGGGTGAGGCAGCTCTTGTCCAGCTTTTCGAGTATAGGGGGCGTCGAGTCGACGAGTAGCTTCGCGACCTCCGGCTCCATGTCCCTGTAGTTTATCGGTAGGCTGAGTAGTAGCTTGGCTTTGAACTCCCTCTCGGACACCTCGACGAACTTCTTCGTCCTCTCGTTCAACGGGTAGACGACGAGTATCGTGTACTCGCCGCTGACAGGGTTCCTGTCAGGGCTTATGTGAACCGCCTTAAACCCGTTCTTGACCCAGAACTTCAGTAGCTCCTCGTTTACTCCGAAGCCCGAGGCGACCCAGTCCAGGCCCCTGATAGAGGCCTCCTCGATCAGCTTCTTTAGCCCCCAGCTACCGATCCCCCTCCCCTGGACGCTGGGGTGTGTCGCTATCCTGACGATCCTCCAGCCCTTCAACTCGCCGAACTCCCGTAGCCTGGTGTGCTTCAGGAACCTGTCCGGTATTATGTTACCGGGTATCCTGCCCCCTTTCAAGAGCTCGTCGACCATGCTCTCCGGTATCGGGCCCTCCTCGGCTATCTGGATAGCGCAGACGATCTTCCCCGACCTGGTCTTAACAGCCCTGATCAAGTGGTGCGGGGCGTCAGCCAGCATTCCGAGGTCGTCTGGCTCGTTCCTGTAGTGGGCTAGGACGTATATGCCGAACAGCTGCCTTAGCTCCTCCTCACCACTCTTACTGAATAGATACGATGGGTCGTAGGAGATGTAGACGAGGTTCTTTTCCTCGATGTCTCTCAGGTCTTGCTCGTCGAGCTCGGCTGGCTCGGCGTCTAGGAGGAGGGTCTTGAAGGACCACACCTCCACGGGGTCGTCCCTACCGTAGCGTATGGGCTCCGTCATCTCGTACTCCAGTACTTCGGTGGACTTGTCGCTCTTCACCCTCCTCAAGAACCTGACAGAGAAGCCCCTGCCCGCGCCCTCGTAGCCGTGGATCGTAGTCGCGTAGACCGTCCTCTTGTGGGCCTCCCATATCTTGTACAGCATGGGCACGTGTATACCGGAGGCCTCGTCTACCACGACGAGGTCTGCCTTGATCTTCGGCACTGAGAGCGGCTCCCAGTACTCGATACTGAACCTGCTACTCCTCAGTTCTATGACGTCCCCGCCCTTCTTCACGACGTCGTACTTGTAGCCCAGCGTGTCTAGGGCGGTGGCGGCCATGGTGAAGAACGACTGTACGCTGCCGGGTGAGGGCGCGGTTACTAGCACCCTCGGCTTGGGCTTGACCTTGGATAGCAGGTGTATTAGCCCCACGGAGCCTATTGCCACGGCGCAGCTCTTCCCCCTACCCCTGTCCGCGGTGACTACGAGGACCTTCTTGCCCTTAGGCTTCTCGTAGAACCACTCCATCAGCTCGACAACCCTCACCTGGTCGTTCGTCAGCGCGAGCTCGTAGAGCTCTCTGGGGAAGAGCGTCTCCTCGGGTATGACTATGTCCCGGCTCGCCGCCTCGCTGTACTTCTCCTTGTCTAGAGCGAACTTCTTCAGCACTCTGTTTTTGTCGGAGTCGTATACGGCCACGCCCTCGTGTTCCAGTAGCTTGCTCTTGAACCAGGTTATGAAAACGTGGCGCGGCTCCGGGAACTGCGGCACGGTCAGGTTCTGCTTGAATATCGTCAAGTGGTTGTCCCAGTCCTCCCAGCTCGGCGTAAGGAATACTACGAGCCCCCCTCCCTCGACTATGCCGGTCAACTTGCCTATGTCGTTAGGCTTCAGGTCCCTGGTCAGGTCTAGTACTAGGTAGGAGTAGGTCTTGCCCAGGTACTTCTCAGACTTCTCGTAGACGTCGAACTCGAACTTAGTGTACTTGAAGTTCTTGGCGTGCCCCTCGAAGACCTCCTTCATGGACTCGGCTTCGGGGAACTCGTCGTGGTAGACGTACAGGCCGGTGTACTTCCTCTTGTCGTACCTGTGCCTAACCCGCTCGTGGTAGGAGATAGCCCTCGCAGCCAGGTGCCCAAGCTTCTCGCTGTCGGAGCCCGATATGACGACTAGGCTCCTAAGCCTTCTCTTGACTAGGAACTCCTCGCTCTTTCCAATAGTGGACAAAAGCTTGTTGAACGACGAGGGTATTTCTCCTGCCAACTGGTCTAGCCCCGTCTAGCCGTATGGAGATGGGGCGGCGCGTCTAGCGACACTGCTCATTCTCTTGATCTCCGAAGCGAGCCTCTCGTACTCCTCTACCTGGTCCTTCGTCAGACTCGGCTTCACGACCTCGAGCGCCTTGAGGAAGTACTTCATCTCTACAGGCCTGGCCTCGAGCCTCTCCCTCAAGGCGAGCATCACGGCTTCTCTCACGACAGCGGCTATGTCGGCGCCCGTGTAGCCCTCCGTCAGCCTCGCTAGCTCCTCCAGGTTAACGTCACTAGCCAACGGGACTCTCCTCGTGTGCACCTTGAAGATCTCGAGCCTAGCCTTGTAGTCCGGCGGTGGCACGTAGACGAGCCTGTCGAACCTGCCGGGCCTCAGTAGCGCTGGGTCTAGTATGTCCGGTCTATTGGTAGCCGCTATCACGACGACCTTCCTGAGGGGCTGTATACCGTCGAGCTCGGTAAGCAGCTGGTTCACGATCCTGTCGGTGACGCCGCTGTCGTACCTCGCACCTCTAGCCGGCGCTATAGAGTCTATCTCGTCGAAGAAGACCACGCACGGGGCGACTTGCCTGGCCCTCCTGAACACCTCTCTTATCGCCTTCTCGGACTCGCCGACCCACTTGCTCAGCACCTCGGGGCCCCTTATGGCGATGAAGTT
>JAGDWK010000033.1 GCA_023256015.1 Thermogladius sp. | reverse complement strand
GAAGACAAGATCTTGTCAAAGTGGAACAGTAATCCCATGCTCAAGCCAAGGATAGTCAAAGTAACCGTCAACATCTCGGTAGGCTCGGAGACCGAGAGACTAGGTAAGGCCATAAAGGTTCTCGAGGAGCTGACGGGAGCCAAGCCCGTGCCCCGGAGGGCAAAGAGGACCATCAGGGACTTCGGTATCAGGAAGGGAGAGAACATAGCGGCGATCGTCACGTTACGGGGAGAGGAGGCCTTGGACTTTCTTAGAAAGGCATTCGAGGCTGTAGGGTACAGGTTGAAGGAGTCCAGCTTCGACGACTACGGTAACGTTTGCTTCGGGATCAAAGAGCACATCCACATACCCGGCGTAAAGTACGACCCGGAGGTGGGCATCTTCGGAATGGACGTCTGCATTACGATCGAGAGACCGGGTTACAGGGTCATGAGGAGGAAAAGATCTAGAAAACGGAGAGTACCCAGGAGGCACAGGGTCTCGAAAGAGGAGGCAATAGTCTTGCTTAAGCGCGAGCTCGGAGTCGAGATAGTCCCAGAGTAGGTGGTGGCGGTGGGGAAGTACAGGCCGCCTAAGGAGAGGAGCTACGGTAAGGGGAGTAGAAGGTGCCAGAGGTGCGGGGCGAGAGACGCTGTGATACAGGCCTACGGCCTCTACTTGTGCAGGCAGTGCTTCAGAGAACTAGCCTACTCGATAGGGTTCAAAAAGTATGGTTAAATAAGTCTTTTAACCCGATATAAAGGAGAGGTGTTGCTTATGGTGATGATGGACACGCTCGCTAACGCCCTCGCGGCAATACAGAACGCGTCGATGAGGTCGAAGAGCGAAGTGCTCATCATGCCAGCCTCTAAGCTCATACTCAACGTCTTGAAAGTCCTCCAGAGGGAAGGGTATATTGGCGAGTTCGAGTACATCGACGACGGGAGATGGGGTAAAATAAAGGTACAGCTACTCGGCAGGATTAACAAGATCGGTGTCATAAAGCCGAGGTACAGTGTGACCTACAGGGAGCTATCAGAATTCCCAGACTGGTTGAAGAGGTACCTCCCAGCGTACAACATAGGTATCTTGATAGTGAGCACGTCGAAGGGGGTCATGAGCCACAGGGAGGCGGTAGAGAAACACGTTGGCGGCGTACTACTAGCGTACGTCTACTAGGTGGTGGCAATGGTAAAAATGATACACTACAGCTCGACCGTTGAAGTGCCGGAAGGGGTAAGCGTCCAGGTAGACGGGATGAGGGTCAAGGTCAGGGGTCCTCTCGGCGAGCTGGAGAGAGATTTTAGCCACGCGAGGGGCATTGTCATCAGAGTCGAGGACAACAAAGTAGTCGTAGAAGGCTTTTACTTGGACAGGAAGAAAAATGCGCTCGTCGGTACAATCGCGGCGCACATCAGCAACATGATCACGGGTGTCACAAAGGGCTTCACGTATAAGCTGAAGATAATCTACTCGCACTTCCCGATCACTGTACAGGTAGACGAGAAAAACCGCGTTGTCAGGATCAAGAACTTCCTCGGCGAGAAGGCCGACAGAACTGCTAAAATCTACGGCGAGAAGGTGAAAGTAAAGGTGTCGGGCGAAGACGTAATAGTTACAGGTATAGACATAGAGGAGGTTGGACAGACAGCAGCTAATATAGAAAGGGCTACTAGGGTCAGGGACTTAGACCGGAGGATATTTGCTGACGGGATCTACATATACGAGCGGGGTGTGGGGATTGAAAAGTAGAATAGAGCGCTTACTAGAGTTGAGAGGGAAGATCAAGGAGAAGAAGCCAGAGTTCCTCAGGTATCTGTGGTGGAAGAAACCGAAGTTCGAGAACGACCTCAAGTGGCGCAGGCCTAAGGGTATCGATAACAAGGTCAGGAGGAAGTTGAAGGGGTACCCGCCGCTGGTGTCGGTGGGTTACGGTGGTCCAGCTGAGGTAAGGGGGTACCATCCATCGGGGTTAGTACCAGTGACTGTTTCGAATGTAGACGAGATCGATAAACTAGATCCTTCGAAGAACATCATATATATTAGCGCGGCTACGGGGTTGAAGAAGAAGATTGAGATATACAGAGCGGCGGTGGCAAAAGGCTTTAAGGTGGCAAACCCGCCCGCGCTAGCTGAGGGGGTGCGGTAATGGTGGACTTAAGCCTCCAGAAAAGGCTTGCCTCGGAAATACTGGGTGTAGGGGTCTCGAGAGTCAGGGTCGACCCCGCTAGAGTAGAGGATGTAGCAGACGCCATCACTAGAGAGGAGATCAAGAGGCTCATCAAAGACGGGGCCGTATACGCAGAGCCCGCTCACGGGAACACGGGTTACAGCAGTAAAGTTAGGCGTGAACAGAGGAGGAAGGGCAGGAGAAGGGGGCACGGCAAGAGGAAAGGGGTCAGAACGGCGAGGACTGACGAGAAAGAGGTCTGGATGAGCAAGATTAGGAAGATCAGAAGGTATCTACGGTATCTCAGAGACAACAAGATCATAGACAGGAAGACGTACAGGAGGCTCTACAGGCTTGCTAAGGGTGGTTTCTTCAAGTCCTTCAACTCCCTCAGAACGTATCTGATCGAGCACGGGTACTTGAAGCAGTAGGGTGTTCAACATGGCAAGGGGGCCTAGGTATAAAGTTCCGAGGAGAAGGAGGAGAGAGGGTAAAACGAACTACTACAAGAGGTACAAGATGGTCTTATCGGGTAAGCCGAGGTTCATCGTGAGAAAGACCCTAAACTACATATGGGTGCAGGTGGCAGTGGCCAGACCCGAGGGCGACCATATAATAGCGGCAGCTCACTCGTACGAGCTAGTGAAGAAGTACGGCTGGAAAGGTGGTACGGCGAACACGCCGTCAGCTTACCTGACTGGTCTGCTGGCCGGCTTTAGAGCCTTAAAGAAAGGCATTAAAGAGGCAATTCTGGATATAGGGCTTCACTCGCCGACGAAAGGTGGTATAGTGTTTGCGGCGGCTAAAGGGGGCATAGACGCCGGTCTGCAGATCCCGGTGGGCGAGGGGATGTTCCCCAGCGAGGAGAGGATTAAGGGCGAGCATATAGCTGCGTGGTCCAAGATCCTCAGGGAGAAAGGGCTTTTAGAGAGGTACTTCTCAAGGTATTTAGCTAGGGGTCTTAACCCGGAGGAGTTGCCCCAACACTTCGAGGAGGTAAGGAAGAAGATAATTGTAGAGTACGGTGGTTGATATGAGTATGAGTGCTGTGGATAAAGGGGCCTTGGAGAAGTGGGTTCCGAGGACGAAAGTCGGTAAGATGGTACTAGAGGGCAAGATCACATCTCTTAAGGAGATATTCGACAAGAACCTACCACTACTAGAGCCGGAGATAGTCGACTACCTCTTACCCAATCTCAAGTACGAGAGGATAGACGCGGGCCTCGTACAGAAGATGACCGACGCCGGTAGGAGGACTAGGTTCAGGGTTGTGGTGGTAGTAGGTAACGAGGACGGCTTTGTCGGGGTCGGACTAGGCAAAGCCAAACAGTACGTGGAAGCGCTGAACAAAGCGATAAGGGACGCCAAGTTGAACATCACCCCTGTCAAGAGGGGTTGCGGTAGCTGGGAGTGCAGGTGTGGAGAGCCGCACAGCGTTCCGTTCACGGTCGTCGGGAAGAGTGGCAGCGTCAGGATCGTGATTAAGCCTGCCCCTAAGGGTACAGGTCTAGTCGCTGGAGAAGTTGCCAAAGTCGTGTTGAGACTCGCGGGCATAAGGGACGCCTGGACAGAGACCTTCGGCGAGACGAGGACGTCGGTCAACTTCGCCAAGGCGACTCTAAACGCTCTCAAGAACACCTACAAGTTTGTTACGCCGCTCGACTGGCTGAGAGGCTAGGGGTTGGGCGATGCCAGTGCTCTACGCGATTATCAGGGTTAGAGGTGTTCCAGACACCCCGCCCGACGTCGAGCACACGCTAAAGTTGCTGAGGCTGAGAAAAAAGTACCACATGGTAATATACCCAAAGGACCTGCCGGGCCTCGAGGGAATGTTGAGGGTAGTAAAGGACTGGGTAACCTGGGGCGAGATCGACGAGGAAACGCTCGCGCAAGTCTTGGAGAAGAGGGGTAGGGTCGTAGGCGGCTCTAAGCTAACCACTGAGCTGCTGAAGAAGTACTTCAACGCAGGCAGCTACGAGGAGATGGCGAGGAAGATTTTCACGGGCGAGGTTCTCCTTCACAAACAGGAGGTCATAAAACCCGTTTTCAGGCTACACCCGCCGAGAGGCGGGTTCAAGGGTAGTATTAAAAAGCCCATTGGAGATCATGGCGAACTAGGTTACCGCGGGCCAGCGATCAACGAGTTGATCAAAAGAATGCTGTGAGGTGTTGGAGATGGCGGTTAGGAGGAGGAAGAAGAGCAGGAAGCTACGGGGTAGGACGCGCTCCATGGGGTGGGGTAGGGTAGGGCAGCACAGGAAGAGCGGTTCGCGAGGCGGCTTCGGCGCGGTTGGGATGCACAAGCACAAATGGGTCTGGATGTTGAAGTACGCGCCCGACTGGTATGGGAAACACGGCTTTGTCAACCCGACGAGTAAGACGGAAGACATCCGCGAGATCAACGTGGGGTTGCTAGACGAGATAGCAGAAAAACTAGTTAGGGAGGGCAAGGCCGTCGTCGAAGGAGACCTGGTAGTCATCGACGTTACTAAACTCGGGTTTAACAAAGTGACAGGCTCAGGGAAAGTCACCAGGAGAATGAAGATCATCGCAGAGTACGTAACAGAGAACGCTAAGAAGAAAGTAGAGGAAGCCGGTGGGCTGGTTCAACTCCTCGAGTGACGTTAACGTTCTCAACGGATAAGTTTTAATAAGCTAC